>JACIWT010000015.1 GCA_014360825.1 Chloroflexota bacterium
CACCAAGACTACGCCGTAACGACCGTACTCTTCCAACAAGTCGGTCAAGGGCTTGATGTAAGGCCGGCTGAAGGCGAATACTCCGTTGCTGACGGGTACAGACAGAGGGTAGGCGCGCCAAAGGCCCTCTTCCTGACTGGAGAAGATAACCACCCCCTTACTCTGCCAGTCATATTCAAAATCGAAAAACCTTTCCACACGCTGACGGTCTGCCTCATGAATGCGGTTGCTGACGCGATCCAACAGGTCGCGGAGCACGAGCCTGACCCTTTCCTTTGCTTGCTGGGATAGGTCCGTATCCAGATAGAGGCTCAAGATTGTCCCGCCTTCTGTTTGGAATTCCAGCAGTTCTTGCAACTCAGCTTCTGTGATCATTCTTGGCTCCTTATTCCAAGGTAGTTTTGCTTTTCAGTTCTCATTCTGACCCTTCCAATTGGGCCTGTAAACGGGCGATTTCTGCCTCCATCGCCAGGCGCATCTCTTCCATCTGGCGACGCATCTCCTCCATGCGCTCGGTCATATTGAGGATAACCTCTACTCCGGCCAAATTCACCCCGAGTTCGTCGGTAAGACGGACGATTTTCCGCAGTCGCTCGACATCTTGCGGAGAGTAGAGGCGCACGTTCCCTCTGGAGCGCGACGGCCTAATGAGACCAATCCGTTCGTAATAGCGCAGCGTCTGGGGGTGCAACCCCACTAGTTTGGCAGCTACGCTAATGATATAGCAAGGTTCGTCAGGCGGGTCGTGTTGAAGAACCATTAGACTGCTCACCTCCACCAGACCACTTATTCTGTCTGAGGCCTCTCGCCCAAAGTCAAAGTTACGGTTCTCTCGCGGCCATCGCGCAAGAACGTTACCTGCACCGTCTGGCCCACCGTCGTCCTGGTTTCCAGAAACTCGATCAGGTTATCCATGCTGTTTATAGGCGTGTCGTTTATCGCAACGATGATATCGCCCCCAACCGGCACCAGGTAGTTACCCACTTGCACTTGATGGGTAGCGCCTCGTAGCCCGGCTTTGTCTGCAGCACTGCCCCTTGAAACTTCGATGATCAGCACACCGCGATCCACTGAGAGGTTCAGTTCCTGTGCTAAATCTGGGGTGATGGAAAGAGCACGGATACCCATCCAAGGATGGCTATAGCGCCCCTTGGCAATGAGTTCAGGTATGACGCGTTTCACTGTGTCTATCGGAATAGCAAAGCCCAAGCCCACCGAGCCACCGCTCGGTGAATAGATAGCGGTATTGACACCGATAACGCGACCTTGCGAATCGAGAAGCGGACCACCTGAGTTGCCGGGATTGATGGCAGCATCCGTCTGTATGACATTGTAAAGGCGACGGCCATTCTCCAGGTCTAAAGGTCGGTTCAGGGAACTAATGACACCGGTCGTTAGTGTACGGTCCAGGCCAAAGGGATTGCCGATGGCGATAACCCGTTGGCCTACTTTCAGGTCGCTCGATGTGCCGAGTTCGACGGGATGAAGTTCTTCGGCGGGCACATCAATTTTCAGGACTGCCAGGTCGTTGGCTGGATCAGTACCCACGATCCTGGCATCGGCTTTCGTGCCTGTAGACAACGTTACTTCGACTGATCGCGCGCCTTCAATCACGTGATTGTTGGTAACAATGTGGCCTTCTTTATCAATGACGAAGCCCGAGCCAGTGCCTTCCTGTGGGTAGGGCCCGAAAAAACCCATCACCACAGTGCGGCTCGTGATGAAGACCACCGCTGGGCTCACGCGTTCGTAAGCGCTGATGACGAGTTGCTCTTCGATGTCCACTATCTGGCCCGTCACAGGTGGCGAAGAAGACAGCGGCCCCGGCGTCGGTGTAACGACGATGATCCACGGTGTTTGGGTGGGTTGTGGTGATAGTTCTTGACGCGGTAGCAAAAGGTTAGGCAGATAGCCACAGCCCACGAACAGTAACAGCACCATCATGGCCACTCCCACGAGGATGAGCCTCTTCGTATTGTTCATCTTCGCCTCCTCTTCATATCCAGATTCAGGCCAGCAAGCGTTCGCATTCCCTTCACTGCCGGAGTGCTGCTAGCTGGCGGAACAACTCTTTCTCTTTGCCACTCAGGTTCTGGGGCAGCATAATCCGCACCTCGGCATATAAATCGCCGAAAGTATTCGGATCATGAAGTTTGGGCATTCCTTGGCCTCTAAGTCGGAAGGTGCGGCCACTCTGCGTCTCTGGCGGGATTTTCAGCATCACCGAGCCCTTCAGGGTGGGCACTCGCACTTCGCCCCCCAGCACAGCGGTATAAAGGTCAACTGGCACTTGGACGTGTAAATCATCGCCCTGGCGTTGGAACGTGGGATGGGGCAACACATTGACCACTAGGTACAGGTCGCCCCTAGGACCGCCACCATAGCCAGGCCCGCCTTGACCAGCCATGCGTATCCGCAGGCCAGAGTAAGCACCGGGTTGAATCCTGACTTCCAGGCGGCGCCCGTCACCCATCTGCAGAACACGAGTGGTGCCACGATATGCTTCTTCGAGAGTAATATCCACTGGGTGCTCAATGTCTTGCCCTCGCTGGGACATAGTTCGCCATGTTGTCCGCCCAGCGCCCATGTCGCCGAAAATAGCGCGGAAAAAGTCGGAGAAGTCCCCCCCACCCAAAATGTCGCCTAGATCAGCGTATTCGACGCGTACTCGGCCACCGCCAGGCTGACCCGCAGCATACCAACGACTCCAATCAAAGCCACTCGGATCGCCCCCCATACGCTGCCAGCGCTGCCAGTCGGCACCAAGTTGGTCATATTTTCGCCTTTTCTCCGCGTCCGAAAGCACCTCGTAGGCCTCATTGATATCTTTGAACCGTTCTTCCGCTGCTTTGTCGCCTGGGTTCACATCGGGGTGGTATTTGCGGGCCAGTTTCCGGTAAGCGCTCTTTATTTCCTTCTCACTGGCATTCCGGCTCACACCAAGGATCTTGTAATAATCCTTATACTCCATAGCCTTCCGCGCTCCAGTCAACTCTAGTTTAAGGGACTTTCGCTCACGACCGATTATTGCTGTGCGTCACCTGTACACGGGCAGGACGCAGCAGCCGGTCTCCACACAGATAACCCTTGCGATATTCCTCCGTAACCACCAATTCATCGCCTTGACCGGGAATGATCTCGACAGCCTCATGCACATTAGGATCAAATGCCTCTCCGACGGCAGGGATGGACGTGATACCTTGCTCGCGCAAAAAACTTTGGAGTTGTGCATATGTGGCCCTTAAGCCCTCTCTCAACCCAGTGGGAGAATCTATATAAGAGAGGGCCCTCTCGATATTGTCCGCTACCTCCAAGAACCGGCCCAACAAGGAGCGTTTCTGCTCCCACATCCGCTCTTCACAGAGGCGCTCCAGGCGCTTGCGCATATTCTCGGACTCGGCAAGGGCGCGCAAGTACTTATCATGCAACTGTGCTGCCTCCTCTCGAGCGGCCTGTAACTGGGCCTGCAAGTCTTCGGCAGATGCCCCGGTTTCTGATGAGATACTGGCTTCATTGCCCATAACAGTCAACCTCTTTATGAAAATCACCTAACAACATTATATTCTTTGAGTCAACATTGTCAAGATTTTTGAGTGTTATTTCGCAAATATCTAATAGATGTCTAACGCTGCGGAAAGGGAACCGCTCTGAGGAGTGAGGACGCGGTGAACTTCCACTGTTCGTTCACCCGTTTATGACAGTGATCGAGCCCTCATAGAATCAGTCGATAGGGATCAGAAGCATTGTTCGCATTCGCTAAAACCCACAAGGCCATGACAAAATAAAAGCCCCCTCAACGGAGGGGGCCTTTATTTCTCGGCATAATTTAGTACTCTGGCATTGGCGGCGTGGGGGTCTTTTCTTTCTCCGGGATCTCGGTGACCAATGCTTCGGTGGTCAGGATCATCGCCGCGATCGAGGCCGCGTTCTGCAAGGCAGAACGGGTCACCTTCGCTGGGTCAATGATCCCTTTCTCGTACATATCACCAAAGTCGTTCGCGATCACATCGTAGCCGATATTAGGGTTATTCTTCTCCTTCTGGAGGCGACGCACCTCCTGAACGATCACCGCACCATCCTGGCCCGCGTTCTCGGCGATCATGCGCATAGGCTCCTCTAACGCACGACGCACGATAGTCACGCCGGTCTGCTCATCCGGCAGTCCCATTTTGATGTCGTCGAGCGCGGGCATCGCGTTGATCAGAGCCACGCCACCGCCAGCCACAGTGCCTTCCTCGACAGCGGCGCGGGTTGCGGAGAGAGCATCCTCAACGCGGTGTTTCTTTTCTTTCAGTTCCACCTCGGTCCCTGCGCCAACTCGGATAACCGCTACGCCGCCAGCCAGTTTGGCAAGGCGCTCCTGCAGTTTTTCCTTATCGTAGTCAGAGGTCGTGGTCTCGATCTGGGCCTTGATTTGCTCAATGCGGCCTTTGATCTCTTTTTCGCTGCCCTTGCCTTCCACAATGGTCGTGTCGTCCTTGGTGACAACAACCTTGCGGGCCTGGCCTAGATCGGCGATAGTCGCGGTATCCAGTTTGCGGCCCATCTCCTCGGTGATCACTTGCGCGCCAGTGAGGACAGCGATATCACGCAACATCTCCTTACGGCGGTCTCCAAAGCCTGGAGCTTTCACCGCGCACACGTTCAACATGCCACGCAACTTGTTCAACACCAGCGTCGCCAACGCCTCGCCGTCCACATCTTCTGCAATGACAAGCAATTCACGCTTGCCAACTTGAACCAGTTTCTCTAAGATGGGGACGATGTCGGTCACAGCCGAGATCTTCTTGTCGGTGACCAGGATGTAGGGATCTTCCAGGACGGCCTCCATCCGCTCGGGGTTGGTAATGAAGTAGGGAGAGATGTAGCCGCGATCCAACTGCATGCCTTCCACGTACTCGGTTTCGAAAGCCAGCCCTTTGGACTCCTCCACCGTAACTACACCATCTTTGCCCACTTTGTCCATGACTTCAGCAATCAGGTCACCGATCTCCTTGTCGGCTGCTGAAATTGCCGCAACGTGAGCGATATCCTTTTTGTTCTTGACTTCGCGGGCTGATTTCTTAATCGCCTCCACAGCGACCTCAGTGGCCTTTTCGATGCCGCGTTTGATGAGCATGGGGTTTGCCCCGGCAGCCACGTTTTTCAGCCCTTCATTCACGATAGCCTGGGCCAACAGGGTAGCGGTGGTGGTTCCATCACCGGCCACATCGTTAGTCTTGGTTGCCGCTTCTTTGAGCAACTGGGCGCCCATGTTCTCATAAGGGTCTTCCAGTTCGATCTCCTTGGCCACGGTCACGCCGTCATGAGTAATCGTAGGCGGACCGAATTTTTTGTCTAATGCTACGTTGCGCCCCTTGGGCCCAAGGGTAGTGACTACAGCGTTGGCCAACGTATCCATACCAATCTTGAGCCTCCGACGGGCATCCTCAGAAAAAACTAACTGCTTAGCCATGTTCCTTCAGACCTCCTTCAATCTAGGGATTGTTATTTGGTGATAATGGCGAGGATATCCTTTTCGCTCAACACCAGGTATTTCTTGTCATCCATCTTGACTTCTGTCCCAGCATATTTGGCGAAAAGGACCTTGTCTTTGACTTTGACCTCCATGGGAGCGCGCTCGCCATTGTCAAGCAATCGGCCAGGGCCCACCGCCAAGACAACACCTTCTTGCGGCTTTTCCTTGGCCGTCTCTGGCAGAACAATGCCACTGGCTGTGGTCTCCTCTTTTTCCAACGGTTCGACCACAACGCGGTCTGCGAGGGGTTTGAGTTTGATCGCCATATTTGGTGTACCTCCTTTGTGAATTTTGGGTGATATGCTTCTGATTAGCACTCTCAATCATAGAGTGCTAATCACGTGCATAAATATAGCGCAAATCGTTCGAAAGTGCAAATTCGCAGAAACAAGAAAAAATCCGATTTTGAAAAAAATTCTACTGTTTTTCTTTATTTTCTCTTAATCTTTCGAGTTTTCATTTGCTATCGTGAGAACACAAATTGCGACGAACTATCGCCCGGCCCTTGCAAAAGGAAGACCGTGGTCAGCACGCACCAACCACGGTCATCGGACGCCCAAAATCATTCTCTTAACCACTACTCATACCGCAAGGCTTCGATTGGGTTTAATCTTGCTGCACGAGTGGCTGGGTAGATACCAAAAAATAGCCCCACCGCTACAGAGAAACCCACGGCTAGGAAAACCGCATTTGGCGATACTCTCGTGACCAAGACGCCAGTTCGATTGACCATAGCCGCTGCGAGTACGCCAAAGATAATTCCTAATAACCCGCCGATCACACTGAGGACCACTGCCTCAATTACAAACTGCACCAATATGTCACGGCGCTTGGCTCCTACTGCTTTGCGGATGCCAATCTCGCGCGTCCGTTCTGTGACGGAGACCAGCATGATGTTCATGATGCCAATGCCACCTACCAGAAGTGAAATGGCAGCAACTGCCCCTAGGAACAGGGTGAGAATACTGGTCACTTGATCCAGCACACCCAGGATATCCTTCTGGCTGGTGACCGTGAAATCATCTTCTTCGGCAAACCGAATTTTGTGGCGCTGACGCAAGAGGTAGGTGATTTGTTCTATTGCAGCATCCACACGTTCCTCGCTCACTGCCGAGGCGTAGATCAACGTCACCCGTCGCCCACGACTAGAGGTGATGTCACCAAATAGACGATTTTGTGCTGTGGTGATGGGCACGAATACCGAAGTGTCCACCCCACCACCGCCATGACCGCCGCCACCTCGTTCTTCCAGAACTCCAATGACCCGAAAGGGCACGCGGTTCACGCGGATGGTCTGGTCCAGTGGATTCTCACCAGCGAACATCTCTTGGGCCAGACGACCTCCTAGAACGGCAACGCGAGCGCCAGAGAGCAAATCCTGTTCAGTGAAGAAATTTCCATCTCGGATGCTCAATCTACGCACGAAAAGAGCCGCTGGGGTTGTGCCGGATACAGTGGTGTTGCTGTTTTGGTTGCGGAAAACGACGGTGCCAGAGCGCGATAACTCCGGAGCCACGGCATACACATCTGGGCAGTTAGTCGGATCAGCGATAGCTTCGGCGTCCTCCAGGGTTAAGATGGCGCTGGCCGCTGTCCCGAAAGAACTTACTCGGCCTGGAACGAGTCTGCCTGGCAGAACGAAAATGAGATTAGAGCCGATGCCTTGAATCTGCTCGGTGATGGCCGCTTGAGCGCCCTCACCGATAGAAACGAGCGCGATAACCGCACCCACGCCAATGATGATGCCCAACATAGTCAAACCAGCGCGCATCTTGTTTGCGGAAAGACTGTGCAAGGCTACGCGGATGCTTTCCACTAGATTCATATACCCCCGCTACCTTTCTGCTACTGCTCGTCCGAAATTGGGGAGGTCAATTTTGGCTCCGCCTCGAGAAAGGCACTCTGTGAACCCACCGTCACAGAGAACACCATACATACACCCCTCTGCACGACCCATTTGACAGGGATCGCGATGCCGTTCACACATTCAATGTTGACCCTGATCCCCTCATTGCCCAAAAAGGCGTATCTCGCTCGAAAAGAGGCCTGCTCGCGGCACGCTCGTCACAACCCAATCTCCTTCACGCACACCGCTAACAACCTCCGTCATCTTGTCATCGCTCAGCCCAGTGGTAACATCTCGCTCCTCGATCGACTGGCCGATCACGACTTCAACGTATTGTCGATCTCGATCACGCCGGATAGCACGATTGGGTACCAAGAGCACGCCCTGCTTCCGGGCAACGATAATATCCACAATAGCCGTCATATCTGGTCTGACCGGTTCGGCTGGATTCACGAGTTCCACGCGGACCATATAGTTCACAACACCCTGGCTGATTGTGCCAATGGGCGCTACAGCGGTAACCATACCAACAAACGAGGCCCCTGGAAAGGCATCGAGAGATACACGGGCCTCTTGCCCCACGGCTACGTGGCGGATATCCGTCTCGTCAATAGCGATGTCAATATGGTAACCACTTAGATCTGCCAGAATTATGGCGGGTGTAGTACTGGAAACCAGTTCGCCTTCGGCAATATGAATCGCGCCGACCGTCCCGGTGAAAGGCGCAGTAATAGTCGCCCCCTCCAAACGCAGCCGCGCTAATTCCAGCGAGGCCCTGGCCTGGTCCACCTGGGCTTGCAATATGGCCAGGCTCTCGGTGGTGGGATTGTTCTCCAGTTTGGCAAGAGCAGCCTTGGCCTGAGCCAATTGGGCTTCCGCTGCCTTGATCTGCGCTTCTCTGGGCCCTGCAGCGGTTTGTTCGTATTGCAATTGCGCGATGCGTACGGCTACTTCCGCTACAGCGACCCGCGCGTTGGCAGCGTCATATTGATGCCCCCCAACGGGACCTAGCCCGTCGCGGTCAATCTGCGCTGCCCAAAGCGAATTCTTGGCTTGTTCCCAATTGAGTTTCGCCAATTCCAACTGACGAGCGTCCGGGGTGTTGCGTAGTTCGTCCAGACTTGCTTGAGCGCTGGCGAGCGCAGCCCGCGCCGAGGCGAGTTCCTCTTCGGTTGCACCAGCCTTAGCCTGCGCCAAGTTCGCCTCGGCGATAGCCAAGGCAGCCTCCGCCTGGCGCACGCCCAACTCTAATTCCCGCTTGTCCAAAGTAGCCAAAACCTGTCCCTCACCCACGAGTTCACCCTCGCTGACGAAGATGGATTGCACTCGTCCCGCTACCAAGAAAGTGAGATTGATGCGGCGATTAGGTGTAAGGTTCCCTGATGCACTGACTGTGGCCTCGATGTCACCGCGTGTAACTTGAGCGGTCTCCAACTGGGCCGCGATGGTAGCGCTACGGCGCGCTTGCCAGGCGCGAAAGCCCAAAAGAACCAAAGCAAGCAAGACTATAGTCGTAGCAGTGAGAACATATTTCCTAATGCTATCACTCACGCGTGATGCTCCTTTCACACATTTCGAACCTGCACGCAAAACTCGTGAATAAATTATTTAGCAGTGCTAATTATATGACCTTGCGAGGATTTGTCAAATATGTGACCCGCGTTTTGTCGAATGGGCCACTTATTGGCTCGGGAGCAAGTCTGACATCTAATTTGCTCTCCGCGCACAATTGCTGCGAGTTGCGTAAACAGGTGCACCGTGATTAATATAGTATTATTGGTAAAGAAGGCTTGGACAAGGGGGTATTCCAGTATGACAGTAAGGGAAGTCCCTGATATTGTAGTTCGCCGACTGCCACTCTACCTGCGGACTCTGGCTCACTTTGTTGAGGAGGGGTACGCCATCATATCCTCGCAGGAACTGAGCGACCGGTTAGGCGTGCCTGCGGCTCGAATTCGCAAGGACTTCAGCCACTTTGGCGGATTTGGAAAGCAGGGTTCAGGATATAACATCGCCTACCTCTGCGAGCAATTACAGCGCATCCTCCAGGTGGATCGGATTTGGGACATCATTTTAGTTGGCGTAGGCGACCTGGGCCACGCTCTTCTGCGTTACAATGGCTTCCACAACCGCGGTTACCGCATTGTGGCCGCTTTCGACCAGGACCCTGCTAAGGTGGGACAGCAGGTCGGCGCTGTAACCATACAGGAAATGTCGCAATTAGCCAATGTCACCCATGATAGAGAAATCCAGATCGCCATTATTGCGGTCCCCGCTTCGAGTGCCCAGCAGGTGGCTGATCAACTGGTAGCAAGTGGCATCCGCGCCATTCTCAATTACGCACCCATTACACTTCAACTGCCCCCAGATGTACAAATACGTTATATTGATCCCGTCGTCGAATTACAAAGTATGACTTACTACCTGAAAACTGGTCGATGATCGTCAGCATAAAAGGCGTATAGCCACATTGGGCTGTACGCCTTCTGATTTACCTGGCATTCAAAACTAAAGGCTCGGCAGGCTGCGCTTCAGCATACCCAAATTGTCGAGTGCCCGTCCAGCACCAATAGCAACACAACCTAACGGGTCATCGGTTACATAGCAAGGAACGCCAGTTTCACGGGTGAGAAAGCGGTCAATGTTCCTCAACAGAGCTCCACCCCCTGCGAGCACCATGCCCCGATCTATAATGTCCGAAGCCAATTCAGGCGGTGTTTTCTCTAGCACGGCCTTCACCGTGTTAGAGATGGAGTCCAATGGCTCCACAATAGCCTCGGTGACCTCATCAGATGTAAGGCGAATGATCTTGGGCAGCCCTGTTACTTGATCACGGCCACGCACCTCCATGGTGAGTTTCTCTTCCAACGGCAAGGCGCTACCAATGCTGATCTTGATATCCTCAGAAGTCTGTTCACCAATCATAAGGTTGTATTTGCGCCGGACGTAGGCAGCGATGGCCTCATCAATTTTATTCCCACCAACGCGCACTGAACTGGAGACTACAATGCCACTCAAAGAAATCACAGCCGCTTCACAGGCGCCGCCACCAATGTTCACAATCATGTTGCCGGTGGGGGTATGGATAGGCATATTGGCGCCTATCGCGGCGGCCAGGGGTTCAGGAATCAAGTACGCAACCTTGCCACCTGCCTGGATGGCCGCGTCGCGCACAGCACGGCTTTCCACACTGGTGACTCCCACGGGCACACTGATCATGACCTCGGGTTTGAAAAGTCGCACCCGCCCGATCACCTTGCCAATAAAATAGCGTAGCATGGCTTCGGTGACCATGTAATCAGCAATGACGCCGTCGCGCATCGGTCGCACCACCTCAATGGTGTCGGGTGTGCGTCCCATCATTGTTTTCGCTTCCTCGCCGACCGCCAAAATTCGATTGTCGTTGAGAGAGATGGCCACGACTGAGGGTTCCCGCAGAACGATACCCCTGCCCTTGACAAACACCAATACGTTCACAGTGCCGAGGTCAATGCCAATCTGTTTTGCGATCATCGATCCTCCTGAGATGCCGGGAAGGCGGGCCGCTCTTCGCGCCACACTCGTGCTCCCAGGCAACGCAATTTCCCATCAATATTCTCGTAGCCGCGATCCACGTAAAGGATATCCGAGACAGTAGTAGTGCCTTCGGCAGCAAGTCCGGCCAGGATGACCGCCGCCCCCGATCGGATGTCCAGTGCCCGCACCTCCGCACCACGCAGGGGTGTGGGTCCTTGGATGATCGCCGTCTGGCCGGCAACGGTGATTTGCGCCCCCATCTTGCGTAGTTCGCCTACATAGAGCAGCCGGTCATCGTACATTGTCTCGTGAATGGAACTGATGCCGTTGGCCTGGGTCATCAGCGCGCCAAAGGGGGCCTGCAGATCTGTAGGGAAGCCAGGGTAGGGGAATGTCTGAATATCTACGGGTTTCAGGCCTTGTGGTACCGAGATTGTATAGTGATCTTTCGCGGCCTCCACTTCTGCCCCAGCCTCGATTAACTTGCTCGTTAACGCGCCGAGATATTGGCTCACGCGGCCGCAGATTGTTATCTGGCCATGGGTGATAGCCGCGCCGATGGCAAAAGTGCCGGCTTCGAGCCTATCGGCCATCACTCGGTAGACAACCCCATGCAATTTAGGCACTCCTTCGATGTAGATGGTGCCGGTCCCAGCCCCGTAGATCCGGGCCCCCATGGCACGCAGAAAATTCGCCAGGTCCACGACTTCTGGTTCCACCGAGGCGTTCTCGATTACAGTCGAGCCATCGGCCAGACACGCGGCCATCAGCAAGTTTTCGGTGCCAGTGTGACTGGGGTAATCCAATGATAGTCGTTCGCCTCGCAGACGACGCGCGCTGAAGATGTAATTGCCATCGAGCCGGGAGACATCCGCGCCCATAGTCTCGAAGCCTTTTAGGTCCACACTCACCGGGCGTGTGCCAATGGCGCAACCACCTGGATGGGGTGTAGTTACTCGACCGAAGCGGCTTAGCAGGGGTCCAACTACCAGAAAACTGCCTCGCATTCGGGTGGCCAGGTCAGGGGGCACAGCATCGGAGGAGATTTCCTTGGCCCTGACGGAGATGCTGTGGGGTCCTTCGACCCGAATCTCGACACCTAATTGCTCGAGGACCTTCGTCATAGTTCTGACATCCTCGATGCAAGGCACATTTTCTAGCAGACACTCATCGTCCGTGAGCAATGTCGCGGCTAATATCGGGAGAGCGGCGTTCTTTGCGCCGCCAATTTCGATCTCACCTTGAAGAGGATGACCCCCCTCGAGAAAAATCCGCATAGTCCGTCCAAATAGAGTCGAATATATAGTCCCTCACCCATAACGCCGGGAGGGGGTTTGATGTTCCTTTGCTATAGCCAGATCGTCATCTATCTGACGGGGCAACATACGCTAACGAAACTCCCCCGTCTCATTCCAGCCACAATTGCCTTGCGGCTGCCCAAGTATTAATATTACTTGCACCCAGAGCGTTTGTCAAAAACTGCAGCACAAAGATTTCGGATGACTCCGAAGATGGCATTACTGCGTTAGATGCGATTATGAACTTACCTGACAGTCTTGTCCGAGCAACTTTCCTGAGCCGACCCAATCGGTTCCTGGCCCAGGTGCGCACCCCGGGTGGCGTAGAGTTCGCTCATATCCCGAACCCCGGGCGCATGCTGGAGTTATTCCTCCCCGATGTGCCAGTGATGCTTCAGCCGCGATGTGGGCGACGGAAGACCCGCTATGACCTTCTACTCGTATGGCATAACCAGACCTGGGTCGGCGTAGACTCCCGTCTGCCGAATGCCCTATTTGCCGAGGCACTCGACGCTAGGCGTCTCCCACCTTTTGCTCTGTATATGCACAGGCAACAGGAAGTGCTCTTCAACTCAGTGCGCCTGGACTACCGGCTCTATGGTGAGTCGCAGCCGGATTGCCTGGTCGAAGTGAAATCGGTCAACCGTGTTGACGACGGCTGGGCACTCTTCCCAGATGCGCCCACAGTCCGTGGCGTCCGACATCTGCTTGCATTGCAGGAGGCAGTCAACAGAGGGTTGCGTGGCGCTTTGGTTTTCGTCGTACAGCGCCATGATGCGAGAGCAGTGACACCTTTCGGATCCAACGATCCACTGTTCGCACGCACGCTAGAGGAAGTCGCGCAGGCTGGCGTTGAAATATACGCCTACGTCTGCCAAGTCTCGCCGCAGGCTATCGGCATCGAGCGAGAGTTACCCGTAGTGTTGGGACCTCATTAGCAACACAAATAGAGACTCTTGGTTCAGAGGGAGGAGCAAGAGAGCGCCCGCTTCTACTAAACGGACTCTATTTCGGCATTGCCTTCAACGCCTCGTAGGCTGGTCGTGGGCTGAAGGTCGGGTAACTTGGGTTGCTGATGGCCCACCAATACTGCTCGTTGGCCTCAGTCCAATCTGGATCACAGATATAGATCAGGCTCATCAAGCCAATCCAAGGTGACCAATGTTCTTTGGCCCACTTATACGCCCGAACAAAATAGTCGGCTTTGGTTTCCTCACTTACCGCATGCCAGTGATAAGGCGAATCGGGGCGTGGATCAGAAGTCCACCCGAATTCAAGGACAGCAATCTGTTTACCGCCGTCGCCATATTTCTCCATGATAGCCCGCAAATCTTCCACTCGGCGGAAGCAGTTAAAACGGTGGCCGCCGTACTCAGGTCGGCTTGCCGCCTCGTCCGGGCTCATCTCTGGCGGCGCTTTGTAGCCAGCAGCGTGCGCACCCAGGACGTCGAAATAACCATCGCTCCTGCCGCCCATGGCAATGTACATTTTCTCAAGATAAACATCATCGGGCATAGCTTCGGGCGAGTAAGTCTCGGTCGGTGTCAACCCAGCGCTGATGACCATGGCATCAGGGTCAGCCTCTTTGATGCGCCGGTAGGCAATGCGTAGCAAGCGGACATAGGCGTCGGGGTCAGGTGGTTTGCCGCCCCACTCGCGAGCGAGGTTGGGTTCATTCCAGATCTCGTAGGCTCGGATACGGCCTTTATAACGACTCGCCATTGCGTACAAGAAATCGCCGAAGTCCTCATAGTTGTCTGGCGGGCCGTTCGTGGGGAATCCGCCTCCTGCCCATTGCGGCTGGTGATCAATGCGGGCCAGTAAATCCAGTCCCCGTTTGTTGCACTCGGCCACGATCCAATCCACCCGGCTCCAGTCGTATTGACCTTTAGCGAACTCGATATCACGCCACCCAAAGCCCTGTTTCACCCAGGTGAAGCCTGCGTCGAGGATGGCCCCCATGTCGCGGGACGCTACTTCAGGCCGCCACCACAAAAACGCCTGCATCCCGTATTCTGGCGAGTTCATACGCAGCGGCTTGCGGGGTGGCAGAGGGGGCCAAGGGGTGTCGGTCGGCTGGGGCGTATTAGTAGGCGAGGCCGGTATAGGAGTCGAGATGGGCGTACTCGATGGCTCCACAGGAGTATGGGTAGGAACAATACTAGGAGGAGGTAGCGTAGCGCTGGGCTCGACGAATCCACTGGCTGAGGTAAACGTCGGCTGGGGTGTGCGAGTGGCGATGCTGACAGTGGGGGGTACCGCAGGCTGGTTGAAGATCAGTAGCCAGGCCAGCCCAATGATCCCGACTGCCACAAGCCCGATCGCAATGCCAAGCAGGATGGATGAGTTGCCTTGGCCGGATGGCCTATTTGTTGTCATGTGAGATCTCCACTTAGATACCAGATTGCAGAAACAGAGCACGGGGACATCCCCGTGCTCTGCATACCACGTGAGGCGTCAATTTCACTTTGGCATATTACGGATAGCATCGTAGGCAGGGCGAGCACTCCAGTTGGGTCGGAGGATACCAAAGGCTGCCTTTTCGTCGGCAGGCCCACACAGAGGCCCGAAGTTCAGGTTCCACAGGAACATCGGCCCTACCCAACCCCAATTCTTAGCCATCTGAAAGGCGCGGGTGATAAACTGGGCCTGTTCGGTCTCCGTGTTATCGGCGGCGTATTCGTAGCCTGGTGCGGGTGCCACGCCCAATCCCTCCACGCTTGCCCAACCGAACTCGGTCGGCCAGATGCGCTTGTTACCATCGCCGTACTTGAGCATGATATTCCGGTAACCTTCCATCGTGTCGCGGAAGAACCAACTGGGGTGACCTTTGGCCGCGTTGGTAGCTGGATCCGACCACGATTGCCAGGTCGCGTCGGGTGGGTTGTTGTAGCCACTGGGATGTGCACCAACGGCATCGCAGTAGTTCTTTAGCCCAGCCTGATACATCTGCTCCAGATATACGCGGTCATCAATAGCCGTGTCACCGTCATTCCAGCCGGTTGGGGTCAGCGCTCCGGAGACTACGATAGCATTTGGATCCACGGACTTGATGGCTCGGTACGCGACTTTGAGAAGTTCTACGTATTTGGCTGCGTTCAACTTGTGTCCTTTGCCACCCCATTCGTAGTACAAGTTCTGCTCATTCCAGATCTCGTACGCTCTGACTCTGCCTTTATACCGTTCGGCCATAGCGCGCAAGAACTCGCCGTACACGTTCGGATCGGCGGGAGGGCCTTGGTCGGTATCGCCAGCAGGACGAGACCATTGCGGCGCTTTAACCACGCTGAACAATACGTTGATGCCATAAGCATTGGCCGCGTCCACGATGCGATCCAACGCCCCCCATTCATACTGTCCGGGGGCAGGGTGGTAGCGGAACCATTCCACCTGTTGCTTAACCCAGGTCATGCCCAGTGCCCGGACATGTTCCATGACTTGTACAGGGTCACCCATGATCATATCGGCCTGGATGCCATAGGCGAAGCCAGGGCCCGCAGTGGCTTTTGCTGTTACCGCTGGCGCTTGGGGCTTAGGGGTCGGCGTCGGTGTCGGGAGGGGTGTGGGCGTTGGCGTGGGCGTTGGGACCACCACGTCCACACGGCCGCCCCGAGCGCTCACTGTCCGGCCGCCGTCATCAGAGACAGCCGCTGCTATGGTGTAACACCCGTATTGATCGGGAGCAGTCCACTCCAGATGTGGTTCATCGAGCGGTAGGACTTGGGTGCTGATCTGTGTGCCATCATCACACTGCACTGACCATACAACCGTGAACTCACACGAGATGGGCTGCGTTGCCCTCTGGCGGTATTGCTCGAGCACCGTCCAGATGCGCGGGTCATTCTGACTGCCAATGAGATTCTCGACGGTCACTCCCCCCAGGCCATAATTGAGGCATTGCTGCAACTTATGGGCAACACTCGTAGCGTTCTCCAGCCAGAACTGGGTCTCTTTGCCCTCCGCATCGGTGATAGTGAGCCAATACGTATGACTGTCTTCATGGTACTTCACGCCCGTCGAAGTCAGCAGCCCGGATAACGCAGCAGTGACCTCCTCGCCAGGGTTCACCATGGTTTTGTCAACGGTTACCTGACCAGCCTCCGCGAGTGCATCGGAATAAGACAGTTCTTGCACTGTCCCACCGCTCACCTTGCGGCTGTTGGCCGAGATAACCAGGCGCAATTTACTGCGATTCACCTCGCCTACGGCCCACTGAAGCAATGCTTCCATCTGTCCGCCAGGCCCGTAGGCTGCTGGATCTGCCAAGGCAGGTATTTCTACCACGTCGGCAGCGAGCCCGATGGCCCGCCAGTCATAGGCACCCGTTTCCCAGCGGTCAGCGGCAATCTGTTTTGGCAGGCCTACACGGACGGTGAGCGACTTGTCCTGATTATGTAGAGCGACCGCCAAATCCGAAATAAAGGCTGAGAACGAGTCGCGTAACTCGGAATCCAGCCCACGATAGTCTATGCAAATGCCAGGATAACGAAGTTGCACCGTCGTGGTAACAATCTCCGAGATATGCCTATCCCGCAACACAGGATCAGTGAGGATACGACGTATCACGTCGGTGCGCAGTGCTCCACCTTCCTCGTTACGAATGACGGGTAGAATGATATAATTCCCCGTTAGATCTATTTCATCAGCGTGAGAAGTCCCACCGATGGTCCCATCCTCCTCAGGATACAATCCTAACGGATTTAGCTCTGCGAGAGTGGTCTTAGCCTCCGCGTTCACGGTTGCGTTCACCGGCATAATTGCCGCGACCACACACGCACTGGATTCAGGCTGTGCTACCACAGCCAAGGATGGGATCTCAGACAAAACGGCCTCCATTACCTTCTCCTCGGCGATGATGTGCGCCGGCAGCCAGACCCAATCTTTTCCAGTCCACCCGTAAAGGTCTATGGTGCGTAAGATATCACCTTCAATCTGGACGGGTATGCTGAGAATCGATTCAGCGGGAGACGAGCCACGCAATTGGAAACGATAAAGCGGGCTATGTAGAATGAGCCCTGATGGTAATGATTCAACAGCGCTTTGGACTTCTTTATCGCCCTGGCCGCTAACGACGTCGAGCGGCTTTAGGGAGGTCATCTTGAGGCGAAGGTTATTGGTCAGCGCTCCTGCCGGGATAAGCAGTTGGACTCCATCCTCTGTGGTCAATGCTCCGCCAGTTTTGCCAATGACTGGATAATCCCAATAGAAGAAGCGGGCACCAGCCGATATAGGGGGCAGCCATACACTGATAAACAACAGCAACGCTGATAGCACGTAGACGGCTTTTTCAGCCCGGCCGTCCTGTACTAGGCGGCGCAGTGTCTGGCTGATTTGTTGGGTCCCACTTTCCATGCTTACTTCGCGATCTCCTTTCATCTTCGGATTACGTATGGAGAATGGTGCGCTGTTCGTCCTGGTTTAGTGAAAGCAGTTAGGGGCCGAGATACCGCCAAAAGGGGTATCCAGCCCCTTTCACACTGAATTCTATAGTGAGATCTGGTGTTCCAACGCTGGGCCGAATAAATGAAAATGAATATGGACGAATCTGCGCCAGACGAGGTACGTTTGAAACGGATCTTCAGCACACCCCATCCCACAAGTGTATGCTTTTAGAATCAACATACCGATATTTTAGCACATGCTTTGGATTTTGGCAAACTATAACGCACTCGTTCAAATTGACAGGGGGCATTCCTCAAAGTATCATATCAACATCCAGTTTCGGGAATGTTTTGCCATAAAACGAACGTGAAATGAGCGAGATCATACCTTCAAGGCCCCTGGCACGAGATCCCCTCGACGAGTTGTGGCGGATGGTAGGCTCAGCCCGGCTGACAGCATTCCTGCTCCTCGCCCTGGCGATGACGGTTTTCATAAGCCTGCTCGTCCCACAGGCACCGCCCCAAGCAGGGGCCGACCCGAATATCTATGCCCGTTGGTTGGCCGACTTACGCGCGCGTTACGGCCCATGGATGGATGCTCTCTCCTTCGTTGGCTTGACCAATGTCTACAGCACGTTATGGTTCCGCATTATCGTGGCTCTCCTGGCATTCAACTTAGCCATCGTTCTCCTGGATTGCATCCCGGCACTGTGGCGGCTGTATCGCGGAACAGTAGATGCACCACCTGACCCGGTTTTCGGTCCCTTCCGCCAGAGAACCATTGCGTTGTCCTTGCCTATTGGGGTGGTTTTTGATACAGTAGCCCACGCCCTCCGTGCAGCGGGGTATGTGCGTTCTGGCATCATGCGCGGTGACCAAAGATTCGCTCTAATCGCCATGAAAGGACTGCCACGCATGTTGTTTGGCATGATAATTCGAGCGGGGATTTTGATTGTCTTAACGGGCCTGCTCGTCAACGAACGAGTGGGTTGGCATGCATCCGACATCCTTTTTCGTCCCGGACAGGTGTATTTAGTCGGGCATGGGAAAGACCTGGCCGTGCGTGCTGATTCCTTCCGCATTCTGCCCTCTACCACTCGAGCCGCCGGGATAATGAGTTTCCTTCACGGCGGGACAGTCATCCACACAATTGAGACCAGTGATCGGACAGCAATCCATTATGACGGTATTTACCTCACCCTCAAGTCGGTGGGCCCCGCATTGGAAGTAACGGCCGCAGATGTGAATGGCCGAACATTACTCCTGCAAAGTCCGGAGACTGGTGCATCCTCTCACGCACGACTGATGTTACTATTTTTTGGCGCGAGCGATGAAAAGTTTGTGATCGTGCCAGAGCGCAACCTCGTCCTACGCCTGGTCTACACGCCGGGCTTGCCCGTCGGCGGGATAAGCGAAGCACCCTATTTCCAACTGGAGGCCTTTCGGGGTGAAGAGACCACACCCTTCATATCGAAAACCGTTTCGGGAGACATGTCAGTCGTGATAGGATCCGATGTCTTCCACCTCTTATACCAACCTTTCGGTGTCTTGGAGATCGGGCAGGAGCCAGGAGTATGGTTGCTGGGGGTCGGCCTGGTGCTTGTGCTTATTGGAGTGACAGGAGCATTGTGGCTTCCTGGTCATCTTTTATGGGTGCGCGGGGATGCTCTCAGAGATGGCATGTGGGTTACTCTCTACGAAGTGTTGCGGCGCGATGCGATGGAATGGGGGCCGCAGCCAGCACCGGTAAACGAAATCGAACAGGCTTTGCAACGTGCAGCAGCCATGCAGCCCAAAGGCAAGGGCAAGCCATGATCGCCACCTTGCAGGCAGTGAGAATGATCGCCACCGCAATGGCCACTATCTCCTTCGGACTGGCCGGGTTAACGGGGCTCGTTTACATCATGCAAATAACATGGAGGCAATCCCCCCTCTTCCCCAAGGTGCCGCCGGCAGAACGATTAGACAGATGGATGGAGCAGGGGCTTGCCTTTGGGATGCCCTGGCTAACACTGAGCATGGTCTCGGCTATCGGGGAAGGATGGCTATCCACCGGTCGGGTGTGGCCAGGCGATCCACAAACTTCATCTCTCCTGGCGCTCTGGCTTTACTACTCAGCGTTACTCAGTGGTCGTTTACGGCTGAACTGGGCGGGAGTAGGACCCGCCTGGATGACACTGGTGGGGGCAGTCAGCGCCGCGCTTGCGCTGGCAGTTTCTCTGTCATAGGAATCGGTTATCGTGCAGCGGAGGCAGGGATACGCGGATTGGCATAGCAGTATCGGCACCCATTCGGGCAGCGCATCGTATATGCGCCTATATCCACGCTAGGAGTGCAGCAGCACTCTGTTCGCTGGCCGGGGTCCTTTCCGGTAGCAGCGGGCAGGCCCAAAGGGTGTAGAAGCGATAGCAACTCGCCGTCAATGCAGCGGCTGGGCATTGCGCCGGCGGGGACAAGACTCGCGTTACTACAGGCATACAGAGTGATGCCTAAAGGTTTCGCTAGTTCTACCAGGCGGCTTGTGATTTCCAGCCGCTCTTCTATCGATGGGTCATACCAGTGCCATCCCCGTCGGCCCCGTACTTTACCGTAAAGTGTGGCAAAGGAGATGCGCACAGTCGTGATCCCCGCGGCAGCGCTGGCACAGAAGATATCCTTTGCATAGACCAAGTTGCTGCGCACCTCGCCGCCCTCCCACCAATGGACAATGGGGTCAAAGCGCAAAGTGACGCGGCGAGGATCACCAGTGAAGGCAATTAGTTCTGGCAGTTGTGCGATGACTTGATCCCAGGGCCGAATGCTTGGCTCCAGCGGTGTGCCTCCCAAACCTGTCACCGTGAGATGACAGAAGACTTGGTCATAACGGTTCAATGCGTCGCGGACTCCGCCCTTATTGGCCAGTAACGGCGCGAAATCTTTCGACCACAAGACGATGGTGTGCACATCTTCCGGGCGGAGGGAGACCACCCGCAATTTGCCGCTGTAAGGTTGGGGTACGTCGGCTGCGCCCCGTTGGATGACCGCCGCCAGCCAAGTTGGATAGTGCATCGGGATGTCTGTCCGTCGCGACGCCGATATAACTTGTCGCACTCTCTCTTTCGCGCTCATCGTCCTCGATGAATATTATACATCCCCCGTCGCTGCAAAATGAACTCATTGCTCATTCCCGCCGGTCAGAGTTATAATGTAAGTCAAGTCTAGGGAGTGAGAGGCCAATAGATGCCAGTGGAATATCCTTCAGCCCCAGTTGTTGCCGTTGGCGCAGTAGTGCTGCGCGATGAACGGGTTTTACTCATCCAGCGTGCCGAGCCTCCTAATACAGGTTGGTGGAGCATTCCGGGTGGTATTGTCGAATTGGGCGAAACATTGCGAGCAGCAGCAGAGCGGGAAGTCCGTGAGGAGTGCGGCATCGAAGTAAAAGCCGGACCCGTGATCAACGTCACGGAACTTATCTTGCCCGACATCGAGGGGCGCGTGCAATATCACTACGTGCTGATCGATTTATTGGCTTCTTATATAAAAGGGGAAGTGCGGGCCAGTTCGGACGCTGCCGACGCGCGTTGGGTGGCGCGTGATGATTTGATGGATCTTGCTATTATCCCACGTCTCCGACCGCTGTTGGAAAGGGCCTGGGAGATGATCTGAAACACACCTGCGCGCAGAAGATATTACCCTGCCACTAGGAGAAGGAACAAGATATGGGACTGGAAATCGGCATCGTAGGGCTGCCCAATGTGGGCAAATCGACCCTTTTTAACGCACTGACTCGGGCCAAGGCCCTCGTCGCGGATTACCCTTTCACCACCATCGAGCCAAACGTAGGCGTGGTCGCTATCCCTGATACGCGTTTACATGATATCGCTGCCCTTGTGAAACCGGAGAGGGTGACGCCAACTACTCTCCGCCTGGTAGATATCGCGGGCCTGGTGAAAGGTGCGAGTCAAGGTGAAGGGCTTGGTAACCGTTTCCTAGGCCATATCCGCAATGTGGACGCGGTGGCCTTGGTGGTACGCTGTTTCGAAGATCCAAAGATACCTCACATCAGCGAGCATATTGACCCAATTGGTGATACTGAGATAGTGGAACTCGAGCTCATCATGGCGGACTTGGAGACCATCACCCGGCGGAGGGAGAAAGTTCGCTCGCAAGCCAAAGGCAAACACGGTGAGTTCGATGCCGAACTGGCAGCATTGGACATTTTGGAGAAGCGCTTGGGAGCGGGCAAAGGCGCACGCGGGCCAGATATGCCGCCAGATTTAGTGCCCTGGGCAAGGAGTCTGAACTTGCTTACCGCGAAACCTCGACTCTATGTAGCGAACGTCTCTGAAAGCGATTTGCCGGATGGTGGGGCAGCCGTCAAGAAGTTGCGGTCTCTGGCAGCCACCGAGGGAGCGGAGGTCGTAGTGATCTCAGCACGCATGGAATGCGATCTGGCCGAGTGGGATGAGGAGGAGAGCAAGGCTTATCTTCAAGAAATAGGGTTAAGTGAATCTGGATTAGTGCGCTTTATAAAGGCGGCATACCATCTCCTCAACCTCATCACCTTCTTCACCGCTACGGGTACTAAAGAGGTTCGGGCATGGACTCTTGTGCGGGGGACACCGGCGATCGAGGCTGCTGGAATGATACACTCCGATATGGAGAGGGGCTTCATCCGAGCCGAAGTGGTAAACTATGCCGATTTCGTATCTGCTGGCTCTTTGGCAGCGGCCCGGGAGAAGGGATTGGTACGTTTAGAAGGCCGTGACTACGTGGTTCAGGATGGCGATGTGATCCATTTCCGGTTCAGTGTATGAAACAAGCCATCGCCAATTGGCTTGCTTGGGCATTGCATCAAATTTGCAGAAATAGCCTTTTGATGTATAATTGTAGAAAAGAAAAACGGTTGAATCTGGGGCAGGACATCTGAGTCCTGTACAGCCTTTCCGCCCCAGGCGTGCTTTGATTGGGCCTGCGGCGTTCCCCGGGGAAAGGAGGTGAGCCTTTGGCTACCTATGAGCTGACTTTCATCCTCCAGCCCAACTTGGATGAGGATGGCCTAGCTCAAGCCGTGCAGAAGGTCGCAGATATTGTCACGGCTGCCGGCGGTACAGTTAACGCAACGGAACCCTGGGGTAAGCGGCGTTTGGCTTACCCCATTCGGCATTTTGAGGAGGGTTACTATGTTCTCCAGCGCGTGGATTTGCCAGCGAAAGGGCCACGAGAAGTGGATCGGGCCATCAAGTTAGTGGAGGATGTAATCCGCCATCTGATCGTGCGTGTGGAAGAATAGCACCCAAGCCACAGCATAACCATCACAATTTAGGCTATGGTAATAGGAGGGTTTAGATGAGCGGCTTGAACAAGGTGATGTTGATCGGCAATCTCGGTAAGGACCCGGAAATGCGTTACACACCCGATGGAACACCGGTGACCTCTTTCAGCCTTGCGGTAAGTCGAACTTGGGTGAATAACGATGGAGAGCGACGCGAGGCGACGGAGTGGTTTAACGTTGTTGCTTGGCGTCGATTGGCGGAGATTTGCAGTCAGTACTTGCGTAAGGGGGAGCGCGTCTATGTGGAGGGCCGCCTTCAGACGCGCAGTTGGGAAGACCAGGACGGACAAAAACACTTCCGTACCGAGGTAGTGGCCCAAGACATGCTACTCCTGAGCCAACGACCCATGCGGCCAGAGGAAGAAAGCCTGAGCACAGAGCCTGGTCCAGAAGAAGAGGGCTTCTGAGAACAAACTTGCCACAAGTCGCACCAAGTTTGCGAACTTACATCATCTATTGCGTCACACTTGCAGCATCTTGGCAAATTCGTATGCCATCGAAGAACAGCAGTATAGTGATCCGGAGGTCAAATTGAGCGAAGACACAATTGTTGAAGAGCGGATTGAGGATACGGAAGCGGAAAGCGAGGCTGCGCCAGAACCAAGGCGCCGACCTAGCGAAAGTAAGGAGCAACGACCACAACGCGGCCGGGGCAGGTATGGCGCGCCGCGCCTACATCTGCAGGTCTGTACTTTCTGTGTAGATGGCGTAAAGCATATTGACTACAAGAACACGGATATGCTCGCACACTACTTAACCGATCGCGGCAAGATCAAGCCACGCCGCAAAACGGGCCTCTGCGCTAAACACCAGCGCCGTCTCTCTGTGGCGATCAAGCGTGCTCGGCACCTGGCCTTACTGCCTTTTACGGTCGAATACACGCACGTCTAAAGCCGGGGGCAGACCCACAATCCCAGCCAGTGTGTAGTCTCTTGGCCCTGCCGCGTTGAATACTGAGGTAGAATCATGGCAAAGAAAGGAAGGGAAAGGCCCGTTATTGAGTCGCGACATGTCCTTTCCAGAAAAGAGCGGGAGCAGCGTCAGATCCGGTTTTTGGTGATAGGTACGGTTGTTCTGGCCGTACTTGTAGTGGGCGTTTTGGCTTTTGGCCTATACCAGGAATACGTCGCGAAACCGGCCCAGCCAATCGCAGTCGTGAATAGCACAGTCATCTCCGTCCGTGACTACCAGGCGATGGTTCGTTATCGGCGTTTTGAAAACGCAAATTATCTCGCCCAGCTTCAGGCCCAATTAAGTCAGTTTGATCCAAGCGACGAAAACCAGCAGTTCCTTATCTCGTACTTCCAGCAGCGGATCCAAGAGGTGCGCAGCGAGGCCACAAACCTGCCCATGACGGTGCTGGATGAACTCATTGATAACGAAATCATCCGACAAGAAGCGGCACGGCGGCAAATCACTGTAAGCCCCGAAGAGGTGCAGCGAGAGATCGAGCTCCAGTTCGGATATGACGCTAACCCCCCGACACCTACTCCTACGCCCGTCACCACCGCAGTGGCCATCACGCCAACACCGAGGCCTACGGAGACCCCAGTCACTCGCGAGGAATTCGAGCGACGCTATCAGACAACCCTGGCTGCCATCCAGAAAAACACGGGGCTCACTGAGTCCCAGTTTCGGGCTCTTTTTGAAATCTCGCTCTTGACACAGAAGGTACGCGAAGCCATCCAGTCCGAGGTGCCCACATCTGAAGAACAAATACATGCGTATCACATCTTGGTGGAAACAGAAGAAGAAGCCAAGGTTGTGCTCAACCGTCTTCAGGCTGGTGAAGACTTTGCGGCGTTGGCCAAGGAACTTTCGAAGGACACCGGTAGTGCCGAGAAGGGCGGCGATTTGGGATGGTTTCCGAAAGGCGTGATGGTAGAGCCATTCGAGCAGGCAGCCTTTGCTCTCCAGCCAGGTCAAATCAGTGAGCCGGTGAAATCGGACTTTGGGTATCATATCATTAAGGTCGTTGAGCGCGATCCCAATCGTCCTCTAGACCCAGATATGTTGGAAACGAAACAGGCGGAGGCTTGGCAGAAGTGGCTGGAAGCCCAGCGCACGAGCGAGGGTGTAAAGCGTTATTGGTCCTCAGATAAAGTGCCACCTTCCCAAGAAGGTGCTTGAAATAAAGAGGTAGCCCCGGCCCAATGCTGGGGCTTTTCTTTTGGCAGTGCGTCTGCTGTTTGCTATATTGGTTTTGTGAGGAGATGGACATGACCATGGGCTACGCGCCCGGCAAAGTAATACTTTTCGGCGAACACGCCGTGGTTTATGGCAGACCCGCGATCGCCATCCCGGTGACGCAGGTGCAAGCCCAAGCCGAAGTGCAGGATGTGCCTACTGACAAAGGGATTGTGATCGTGGCTGAGGACCTTGGTTTTACCCATCGTGTTGGGCCTGAGCCCACGATAAACGAGCAAGCACGTCCTCTCGAAACCATCGTGCTGAAGACCCTTGAGTGGCTACACATCACGCCCCGGCCCGCCATTTGCATCACCGTCCGTTCGACCGTGCCCTTGGCCCGCGGATTAGGCAGTAGCGCAGCCGTTTCAACAGCGATCGTCCGCGCGCTGGCTGCCCATTTCAGCATCGCAATCACACCTCAGGAAGTGTCCGAACTCGTGTACCAGACGGAAATCATACATCACGGCACACCCAGCGGCATTGACAACACAGTGATTGCTTTCGAGCAACCAGTCTACTTCGTGCGTGGGAAGCCAGTCGAGCCCTTCCAGGTTGGTCGACCCTTTCACATCGCCATTGCTGATACCGGAATACCAAGTTCCACCAAGGTTGTCGTGGGCGATGTGCGAACTGCATGGGAAGCAAATCCCGAGCGATATGAAGCGCTTTTTAACCGGATAGGGGCAATTGTCCAAAGAGCACGGATCATCATTGAGAGGGGCGAAAGCCATTTGCTCGGCCCTCTCATGGACGAAAACCACCAGTTATTGAGAGCGCTCGGTGTCTCTTCACGCGAACTGGATCTGCTTGCAAAGGCAGCGCGAAAGGCTGGTGCAGGTGGAGCCAAGTTATCCGGCGCAGGCCGAGGAGGAAATCTGATCGCCTTGGTGACACCCAAGACAGCCACTGCTGTGGAGCGCGCACTGCGCGAAGCGGGGGCTCGAGATGTACTCATCACCGCTGTTTCTTAGTGCAAGCAAGAACGGGGGTAACTCAACTTTTTTCCTCAGTTGGGAGAATTAGATGCGAATCGGCATTGATGCCAGCCGCGCCGCTACCGTCAAGCGAAGCGGAACTGAAAATTACTCTTATTACCTGATAACCGCGCTGCTTGACATAGATTCACGAAACGAATATGCGCTGTACTTTAACCACCCTCCCAGAGACGGGGCACTGCGCGCCCCGAACGCTCGATGGATCGTAATGCCTTTCCCTCGCCTTTGGACACATGTGCGCCTATCGCTGGAGATGCTACGTGCCACCCCCGACATTCTCTTTGTCCCTGCCCACGTCCTGCCCATCATCCATCCTCGGCATAGCGTCGTCACCGTGCACGATCTGGGCTATCTTTATTACCCAGAGGCTCATCCCAGGCTCTCTCGCCTTTACCTCGACTGGTCAACCCGCTACAATGTTTGGTCGGCAACCCATGTAATCGCTGACTCCGAATGCACCGCCATGGATTTATCACGCCACTACAGAGTATCACGCCAGAAAATCACTGTGGTCTATCCTGGTTTGAACCCCAACATGCGCCCGATAGAAGATAGGGAATCTCACCGCGTCGTCCGTGCGAAATACGCCATTCCTGGCGACTACATTTTCTCTTTGGGGACACTGCAGCCACGAAAGAACTGGCTACGACTGATAGAAGCCTTTGCTCCTTTGGCTATCGAGAGGGAGAACCTCTTCCTCGTCATTGGGGGAAAGCAGGGTTGGCTTCATAAACCCATTATAGAACACGTACAGGCCTTAGGACTGGAACAACATGTGATCTTACCTGGCTACGTGGCCGAGGAGGATTTGCCAGCGCTTCTAAGTGGGGCAATAGCCTTCGCTTTTCCGAGCCTTTACGAGGGTTTTGGCTTCCCGATCCTGGAAGCGATGGCTTGTGGAACGCCGGTCGTATGTTCCAATACTTCGTCGCTGCCCGAGGTGGCGGGGGAAGCAGCATTGACTTTCGACCCTCTGGACGTGGGGGCAATAACTGCGGCATTGAATCACATCTTGGACGACGCCACTCTGCGGTTCGAACTGGTAGCCCGCGGGTTCGAACGGGTCAGGTTATTCACTTGGGAGAAAGCGGCACGTCGGGTGTTAGAGATCTTGAGCACGATTGGCGGGAGACAAGCATGAGGGAACCCCGTCGCATCCTGGTGGTGAAACTGTCAGACATTGGTGATGTGCTAACAGCGACGCCTGCCTTGCGTGCAATACGCGAGACCTTCCCAACAGCAAGAGTAGACGCTCTTGTTCCCCCTAATTCTGCACCAGTGCTCGAAAGCACCTCGCTAATAAACAACGTGCTTATCTTCGACAAGTTCCGCTATGATCGAATCACCAGCGCCCTACGCCCTATGTCCATCGACACAGCGTGGCGCTTAGGTCTTGACTTGCGCCGGCAACGCTACGATTGGGTTGTTATTTTGCACCATTTAAGTACTCTGTGGGGTACGCTCAAATACGCTGCCTTGGCCTGGTCATGTGGTGCGCCGATACGCTTAGGACTGGACAATGGGCGGGGGTGGTTCCTTACTCACCGCATTGCCGATGGTGGCTTCGGCGCACGCCATGAGGTGGAGTACTGGCTTGACGTGGTGTCTGTCTTGGGAGCGCACACCGATAATACTCATTTGGAAATCACTTTCGGGCCAGACGATGTGCACTTCGCCAGGACTGCCTTAAAGGCCCTGCCTGGTGACGGGCCCCTGGCAGTCATTCACACGGGCTCGGGAGGCTATAGCCTAGCCCGGCGTTGGGATGCCGCACGTTTCGCTGCAGTGGGCGACGAATTGGCAATTCACGACGGGGCGCGCATCGTGCTGGTCGGCACGGCCTTAGACAATGTGGACGATGTGGCCGCCCAAATGGAAACCGCCGCCTTGAACCTCTGCGGGCGAACCACGGTGAAGCAACTGGCGGCAGTCTTGGCACGTTGTAATCTATTTATTGGCGTAGATTCTGGCGTAATGCATTTGGCTTGTGCAGTGGGTGTGCCTGTAGTGGCTATCTTTGGCCCATCCAACGAACGCGCCTGGGGGCCATGGCCCAGAGATGAAAAGCACATAGTGGTACGCGCATCACTCCCGTGCGCACCGTGCTCTTACGTAGGGCACGGCGTTGGCCATCGGGAGGGATGCCTAGAGCGAGCCTGCATGGATGCAGTGACAACGGAGATGGTGCTCTCTGCTGCGAGAGGGTTGTTGTATGGCTGATCGCAAATCGCTATACATCCTGGGCGTCCGAGTAGATGATGTTACATACAACGAAGCAGTAGTAGAAATAGACTGTTTCGTGCGGAAAAGGACCCCACACCAGATCGTCACCGTTAACCCGGAGTTCATCATCGCCGCTCGCCGCGATGTCGAATTCCGCCACATTATTAACCATGCGGCGCTTTCTCTGCCGGATGGTGCGGGCCTGCTTTGGGCATCCAGGTTACTGGGACATCCGCTGCGCGAACGTGTGACTGGTGTAGACATGTTACAACACCTGGCAGATTTGGCAACCCAGCGAGGATATGCTATATTCCTTCTGGGCGCAGCACCGGGTGTGGCGGCAGAGGCTGCACGTCGGCTGGCAGAACGCTTTCCAAGACTCATGATAGCCGGCACACACGTGGGTTCTCCCGAGCCGACAGAAGAACCTGAAATAATCGAAATCGTGCGGTGTGCCGCGCCGGATATGCTTTTTGTAGCCTACGGCGCGCCTAAACAAGATAAGTGGATCGCGCGTAATTTGGATCGCTTGGGCGTACCTGTAGCGATGGGCGTCGGCGGAGCGTTCGATTTTATCTCCGGTAGAGCGCAACGGGCGCCAATGTGGATGCGCCGCGCCGGACTAGAATGGCTGCATCGGCTTTATCGAGAGCCATGGCGTTGGCGAAGGATGCTCGCCCTACCCGCTTTCGCGTGGCTTGTCATCACGGAGAGGATAGGCCTCGCGCTGAGGAGGGGAAGATGAAGAAAACGGCTCTTATTTTGGTTGTGATAGTCGGTTTGCTGGCAGCTGGGTTAGTGCCCGTGCACGCCCAAACCCCGGTCACGATAAATAAATCCGAATCCTACGTCCGGGTATTAAGTGACGGGCGTTTAGGTATCACCTATAGCCTAGTCTTCACGGAAATGGAGGATGGTCGAAACGGAATACGCGAGATCGGCCCCTTTGCTGAGCCCCACACAATCTATGAATCTCGCGGGGATGGTCCCGATGGACCGTTCAGTGTCACACTCAGCCCGTTGTCCAAAGCAGGCACTTACACAGCACAATTTGACAAGCCCACCCGACGCGGAGGGCAGTACACCATTACTATTTCTTATAGCGTAGACCGGACGGTTTTTGAGCCCACTACTGTGAACGGCAAGGATTACTGGGCCTTGGGTTGGGCTCCTTTCCAATGGGCGTTGCCCATTGAGAGGTTGATAGTGCAGTTTATCCTCCCGATCGAAATCTCCTCGGATATCCAAACGCCCGAACAAGTAACTGAGGCTGTAGTGGATGCTACCGGCTTGGTGGTCACAGCCGATGCAGATCATTTCGACCGTTGGGAGTACTTCCCAACACCCGACGAAGCCACGGGCAAGACCTGGCTGTCCATTTATGTCGAGAAAAGAAACGCCCCTGAGGCTTACGTTTTTCGGCCCGCGTTCTACGTACCCGCTTCGGCGATCGTTGCTCCTCGGCAAACTCCCATTTTGGGTCCTACTAAGGCGCCTTCTGGTCTCCCAACGACTACGCCACTGCCTTTCTGGGGAGGTCTGAGCCCTCTGGCGCTTCTCTTACTCTGCGGGGTTACTGTGAGTGTGTTGCTGGTGGTGATCGCATTGGTGGTAGTAATGTTGCGACGGCGACGCAAGCCAAAGGTCTATGAGCCGCCGGAGATCGAGATCGAAACCTTCGAGATGCCGGGCGTGGTTCCCGACCTAAATGCCATCGAGGCCGCTTTTTATATGGGCAATTCTGCCAAGACTATCACGCTCATCGTCATGGGTTTGGTGCAGCGCGGTGTGCTGACGGTTATTAATCGCAATCCGCTGCAGTTAGAAGTTACTAACCCCGATTTGCCTATGAGTGCCTACGAAAGGGCATTGGTGGATGCTATCCTGTACGATGGCACCATTGACCAGGAGAAAATACCGAGCATCCTCTCCGCAGTAGCAGCAGAACTGCAGCCCAAGATGTGGAACGCCGACCCCGAGGCCACGAGAAAGACCTATCAACGAAAGACTGAAGAAGCCTGGCAAGAATATGAGCAGGAGCGCAAAACCGTGGTCAAACCCAGGCCGGCCTGGGAGTGGTGGGAACGACCTTATGCACCTTGGGTGATTGTGAGTGAGCGCTATCAGCCGGTAGCGGCAGAACCATCGGAGTTCGGTAAGGGTCTGCGCGAAGTGGTGTCGCCAGTAGCCCAGGCCGCTGAGCAGATTGTGTCGCCCATCGAAAGCCTGGCCGGGGATATTACACGCGGGGTTGAGCGTGTGCTGACCGAGACCGCATCGCGCATCGAGGGGGCAGCGGCACGGCTCACTGGCCGCTCCGCAGAGGGCATGGCAGGATACGACGCCTGCCATTCCGCATGCCACTCGGCTTGTCACAGCGCCTGCGTCCACGATGCCTGCCACTCCGCTTGCGTCCACGATGCCTGCCACAGCGCCTGTCATTCAGCCTGTGTGTGCCACTCGGCGTGCCATTCGGCCTGCCACAGCGCATGTGTAAGCCGGTTTTAGACCATGATGCCCGACCTACAGTCTTTTGCCGAAGAACTCGTTTCTCAGACGAGAGATTACATCTATATACGCTCGGAAGATGGGCTGATCATCCTGCGCCCGAACCGTGTCCATTACCTGAATGCAACAGCAAAGGCCATGCTCTCACGGCTTTACACAGGGGATGTGCCAGACGTTGAGGCCACCGTGCGCGAGATAGCCGCCGAATATGAGGTAGACGAGGCGCGGGTACGCGAGGATCTGTATCAGTTGCTCGTTGGCATAGCCGCATTGCTCCGAGATGATGTGTGCGGAGCACCTGCTGTCCGGAGTACCACCTTTGGCAGCCATCGCCGAGATCTGCCGGTCCTTTCCGAGGTGGCATTGACCTATCGTTGCCAGAATCACTGCGTCTTTTGCTATGCCGATTCGCCGGCTCGTGGGTCGACTGTGAGCGAGATGACAACGGACCAGGTAAAACTGGTGATTGACCGCATCTTTGACGAGGCCCACTGCCCAACGGTCTCCTTCACCGGCGGTGAGCCTACGTTGCGCGCCGATTTGCCAGAGCTGGTCCGTTACGCGAAAGCCAAAGGAATGCGCGTCAACCTCATCACCAATGGGCTACGCTGCTCCCAACCGGCGTATGTGGCAGCCTTGGCTGAGGCGGGGTTGGATTCCGCCCAGGTCAGCCTAGAAGGCGGCAGCGCCGAAATACACGATGCTGTAGTGCGCCACCCAGGTGCTTTCGAAAAGACAACGCGGGCGGTGAAGGAACTGCGAGCAGCAGGCATACATACTCATACCAACACCACCATCTGCGGCGGTAACCGTAACCACCTGCTCGAACTCGTGGATTACATAGCCGAAGAGCTGAGATCGGAATATTTTTCTATGAACATGGTCATTCAGACGGGCACAGCACTGGGACACCCTGAGGAGGAGATCTCCTACCGAGAGATTGGCCCCATTATCGAGATGGTCCAGACCCACGCTCGCAAAAAAGGGGTCCGTTTTGTCTGGTACTCTCCCCTGCCCTACTGCATATTCAACCCCATAGCCCATGGGCTGGGCTCCAAATCCTGTGCAGCAGTGGATGGACTGCTTTCAGTGAGCCCGAGTGGGGAAGTGCTACCCTGCTCTAGTTTCGAGCGAGGCATTGGCAGCCTGCTTCGCAATAGTTTCGCTGAGGTATGGTTCAGCCCGACGGCACTGTACTGGCGACGGAAGGAATTCTTACCGCCGGTGTGCCAGAATTGCGAACTCAAGACTATTTGCTGCGGTGCATGTCCCCTCTACTGGGACCAGCGCGGCAACTTCGACGAGCTGGCCAATGTCGCTACACCTGCTCCGACCTGGCGATCTCTGCTGTGGCAAGTTAAGCGAAGGTGGTGGGGCCGCACGCAGGGCGTTGGCCTGTCAACCCAAAGAAAGTAGGAAGGATGCGACAGCATGGGTGAGAAAATGAACCTGGGGCAGTTCTACAATTTTCTGCGCACAGCGCGCCGTCGCATCGCCGACGTGTATCGCGAGATCGAGGAAGTGCAATATCAATTCAATGATCTCTACGCTTCGGTAATGCAAAATTGGCAGGAACAAGCAAGCGCTTGCTTGACAATACTGCAACAGCAGATCGAAAAAAAGTCATTGCCGCCCTCGCTGGCAGCCCAACTCGAGGGGCGCCTAAAAGAGGAACGGGAGAAATTCGACAAAGAGGTCGCTGATCTATGCCAGCGGGTGGCTGCCCAGCGGGATACAGCACACGCGGCACTCATGAACGCTCAAGACCAGATCGCGGCTTTGCGCAAATCCAATCCGGAACTGAATGCACGCGAAGAGGAATTGAAAGCCCGGCGCGTATCGCTGGAGACAGAATTGGCTGCCATCCAAAACAACATCAACCGATTGAACTCATTTCCAGTTGGTTGGATCCGAAATGCAGGGGCCATTCGCCAGTTGCGACAACAACACGCTGCGCTGCAAAAGAATTTAGAGGGCGTGATCACCGAATTGCGTGCTGTACGCCAGGAATGGCAGGAGCGCAAAATGGAAGCGGAGCGGCAACAAGCACAACTGAAGGCCGATTGGCAGGCCGCTAGTATTGAGGCGGCCCAACTTCAGGCCCAATTGGATGCCCTCGTTGCCAATCAGGAAGCCATTGTCCTACGCCGGGCAGCAGAAGCGCTGCTGGTCGAGATGAAGGAGGTTCCGCCAGATGCCGGTGAACTATCAGAACCTCTGCAAAAACTGGTGGAACTGAATACATCCCGCGAAGGCTATCAACGTGGTCTAACCAGCGTAGCGGAAGTTCTAGGCTTGCTCAAAGGCTTAGGCGAGGGAATGGACCGCTTTATCACCAGCGTTAGCACGGTTTTCGAAGAGCAGCGCCGCTATCAGCTCCCAGATCTGGAGGTGGACATATCCAAGACAGTGGCAGATTTTCACAACATGTGGGGGGAATTCCAGAGCAAGGTAAAAGATGAGAAGTACTTGGGAGCACGCCCGTTAGAATTCAGCGAGCGCATCCACTATTTCATAAAAGCCAAATTAACGGAAGAGACTATCGAACGAATGTTTGAGGACCTGGGTGCATCGCTGAACGCAGCGACGAAGGCATGGGACTCAAAGGATCTTACAGGACGGAGGAAGAAACGCGGACGATGAACAAAATGCTCGCGATAATAGCCGTGGTCCTAGCCATTTTCTGCTTGATCCTCGGCATCATTTTCTTGATCGCCGCCATCGACGCAACTAGCCGCATCCTAACAAGTGGTGCGTTTCTCATCACGGCTGGGCTGCTTCTGGCCTATGGCTTATCGACTCTGCGACGCATTGCCGAGACCAGCCCCGAACATTTAGAGACAGGCGCGGTGGAATTGGCCAAGCAGTTAGAAGGCGAGGTTACTGTCGAACAACTACAAGTGGCCTATTCTATCCCGGCCGCCTTGGCAAAACAGACCCTGGAACGACTCCGAGCGAAGGGCCAATGCCAATTGGAACAGCGGGGTGATTACGCTGTCTATTTGTTCAAAAGTGTTTTGCCAGCCAAAGCGGTCAAGCGATGTCCCTACTGCGGCAGCGAATTCGCGGTGCGCAGTGCGGTGCGAAAGTGCCCCAATTGCGGTGCTGCATTGGAGATCACGAAAGAATAGACTGTCCCAGACGCAGAGATTGATGAAAAGAATAGCCCTCTTTGCGGGCGTATATGTTGTTATAACAGCAGTATGCCAGATTAGTTGCAGATTACATCCACTGTCCCCTATCCAACCCCAGCGTTCCACGCCGACGCCTCAGCCTCTCCTCGAGAGCCCAATGCGAGATTTGCATGATGTTGCCCGCCGCCTGGACCGCGTGGACGGTGGGGCTCTTGCCTCAAGATCGGCGTCTCGCATCTACAGAGTAGGTGATCACGAGTTATTTACCGTGATGGATCTCGACTCAACTGGTGTCTTCACGATCACCGCAGAACTGCAGGCGATCGGCGAGCACATTTATTTGTGGGTGCAAGATGACCTGGCAACCTTGCCTAACGACGTCCAACAGGCAGTGGAGTTCTTCGATGAACACATTTATCCCACAGATCACTACTACTTTGGTTGGGAACCAAACCCCGGCCTGGACGAAGATCCGCGTATTCATGTGCTGTGCGCCGACTTATCCGGGGCTTCGGGTTACTTTTACAGCGCTAACCAGTATTTACGTGCTGTCAATCCATACAGCAACGAACGGGAAATGCTCTATATCAACATCCAGGGCCGCTCGCCGGGCAGCGATGCATTCAACGCCACGCTGGCACATGAATTTCAACATCTGATTCACTGGGCCCAGGATGCGAATGAAGATGCCTGGGTGAACGAAGGTTGCTCCGAATTGGCCATACAACTCAATGGCCTGCCCACAAGTGGACATGAGCGTGAATTTGCTCGGCAATCAGATACTCAACTTAACGCCTGGGGCACAGTAGAGAGCACAGCACTGCCACATTATGGAGCATCGTACCTTTTCATGCGCTACTTTGCTCGCCGCTTTGGGCCAGATGCAATACGCCTCCTCGTGGCACGGCCCGAAAACGGCATCGCCGGGTTCAACGCAGTGCTCTCCGAGTTGGGAACAGGCCTGATTTTCGAAGATGTATTCGCCGATTGGGTCATCGCCAACTGGCTTGATGACGCAACGCTGGCCAATGGTGCCTACGGCTATGGCGAACCGCTTGGGATAACCCTGGAGCCTTCAGCGGTCATTAGGGACTATCCCAATGAGGGCACAGGCACAGTACACCAGTACGCTGCCGATTACATTGTGCTGCAGGGCATCACCAGCCCCCTGGAGATCGAATTCCAAGGCCAGACTACAGCGAAATTGATCCCGACTGAGGCTCCCAGTGGACGGTACCTGTGGTGGTCTAACCGAGGTGACGCAATCGACAGTACGCTGACGCGGGCTTTTGATCTCACAAGCCTGACCACGGCGACCTTAGAATTCTCGATGTGGTATGACATCGAAGCAGGGTGGGATTACGCCTACGTCGAGGTTTCAACCGATGGAGGCAACCGGTGGAATGTACTAACGGGGACACACACAACCATGTGGAACCCCGTCGGCAATAGTTTCGGCCCGGGCTATACCGGCACATCCGGCCGCGACTTTGATGCATGGGATAAGCCTGCCTCGGCAAGATGGGTGCAGGAGCGAATAGATCTGACACCCTATGCAGGGAAACAAGTGCTCATCCGCTTCGAGTATATCACCGATGACCAAGTAAATGGCCATGGCTTTTGCTTAGATGACATCCGGATTCCGGAATTGGGCTACAGGGATGACGTGGAGGATGAGAACAGCGACTGGATCGCTCAAGGATTCATGCGCACCGACAACACTGTGCCCCAGCGTTATCTAGTACAGGTCGTTATACCTGGTCTTAAGATGCCGGTACAACGGGTATGGGCAGAGAATGGACTGGCCCATCTAGCACTTGAGGGACCAGAATCGAGTGTGCAAGAAGCAGTATTGGTTATATCAGCCCTGGCCCCGTTCACAGTGGAGTCAGCGCCTTACTGCTATTCTGTGCAGAGGCGCTGAGATCGGGCATTGCTATCCGGAGCGGAATCCCGAAGCGCAGGAATGTGAAAGAGCGGAAGCAATGCTTCCGCTCGCATTTTTCATCGCAGATTATCAGACGCGACCGAGATATTCCCCGGTCCTGGTGTCCACACGGATAACGTCGCCGATGTTAATGAACAAAGGCACCTGCAGCTGCAACCCTGTCTCCAGAGTGGCAGGCTTTGTGCCACTCTGGGCCGTGTCGCCCCTCACCCCCGGCAGGGTCTCTGTCACGGTCAAATCAACAGTGACCGGCAATTCGACATCCAGCGGCTCACCCTCATAAGAGGAGATTTCCAGTTCGACGCCCTCTTTGAGGTAATACACGGCATCGCCCAACATAGCCGCTGATAGAACCGGCTGTTCAAAGGTCTCCACGTCCATAAAATAGTAGAGATCCCCCTCATGGTACAGAAACTGCACCGTGCGGTGATCCAGGCGAATTTCTCGGACACGGTCACCTGATATGAAGTTACGGTCTATGATGGTACCAGTGCGCAGATTACGCAATTTGGTGCGGATAATAGCATTGCCGCGCCCCGGCTTGTAATGTTGGTATTCTAACACCTTGTAGATTTCGCCATCTAATTCAAATGTAACGCCTTTCCTCAGATCATTCACATCAATCATTTTTCTTACAACCCTCCCTTAGACTCCAGCGCTCAAGAGTCTTGTACATTCTATCCCGGGTAACAAAGAACTCAGATTCTCCTCAGTGGCACGTCATCCGGCACCACCGCCACCACCGCCTCCGCCTCCGCCGCCACCACCGCCGCCGCCGCTGAAGCCACCACCGCCATGTGAACTGGGCGCGCTGGACAGAGTGCTTGATGCCGAGTTCAGCATGGCAAAAAACCCATCACTCATGCTCTGGAGACTGCCACTCAAACCGTCGCTGATGGATTGTAACAACGGGATGCCCCCACTCTCAACACCCCCTCCGCCACTGCTACCCACACCAGTGCCACCATAGTGGATAGGACGGTAGGGATAATACCAGGTAGGTGCTGGAGTGCCCACGGCAGCGAACTTGTTCACCCAACTGCGCTCCAAGCCGAAGGCGATAGCATAGCCCAGATACTTCTCGAAGATATCCTGCGCTGTTTTCAGGTCCGTATAGTGTTCGATGTGTTCGAGATAGCGCTTAAAGGCCCTCCACTTGGCAGCGGCCATTGCGCCCAGTTCTGTTTTGCGAGGCATGAAGCGCCCCAGGATGATCATAGCCACAGCAACAACACCTAAGCCAAGGGAAGGGCAAATGCCCGTGTCCATGTAATCAGACAACAACAAGATCGCGCCCAAAACCATCGCACTGGCAACTATGAATAACCCAATGCCTAATCCCGTATATAAATTACGGATATTCTGTGGGCTCTCTAGGAAAAACCCTGCTTTCACGACAGCCCGGTACATCTTTTTCTGCAAGCCCGGGATAGCAGTATAGAATTTTTCCTGTAGATCCGAGAGATACACCCATTCCCGCCCACGAAACAGCCTGGAGAGCAAATCTTCCTCGTAGTCACGCAGTTCATCCTCGCCAGTTGTGCGCTCGAACAAAAAATCTCGCTTCACGCCAAGGCCAAGGAAGCCTTTTTCTTGTTCCTCGGTGATCTTAATATGGCCACGACGCGCCAGATCCACAATGGTAGCCACGATGTCCTGCATATCTGCCCTCTCATCCAGGAGAGCCCCAGCCAAGCCAGGTGGCAACTCGTCAGGCGGCTCAGAGAGATATTCGGCAACGAGGCCGGCCGTTTTGTCGCGTCCCCGGGTGTACCAGAGAACCAGTAACAGTGCTAGCCCAAACACTGGGATCAGCACGCCGAGGAACACGCCGATTAAATTGACCAAAGGTCGGTATTTTTCATCGTATTCGGCCTTGCGATCCTCTGCTATCTGCCAGGATGGCGCCTGTCCCTGTACTACACCATGCGGGAACTGCACGCGTACTTCCAGTTCTTGTCCTGGAGGGATCTGTCCGGCCACAAAACGCACTGTGCGCCCATCTATAACTTCGTATTTGGCATTGGCTCCATAACTTGCTACTTTCAGCAAATCGGGTTGAAAGTGGGATGGTAGATGCACAGTCACCACTGATGAGTTCACTGGAAAATCGCGGTCTGGGAAGACCGCCTTCCACCACAGTTGATCGCCACCAGGGTAAAAGCGCAACCCACCCTTCACAGTGTAGCCGATAGTGAATGTGCGTGAGGCATTGGAAGTGTAAGGGTAATACCAGGTGATGCGGAAGTTGCCATCCTCCTGTCCGGTTTTGAAGGTGTACTCAGACTCCTCGCCGGGTCGATATTGCGCGCTACCCTCGCTTACTGACACATCCGTGATATCCTCCAGTCGGTTGGTGGGAATATTGCGGTAAGCGAAATGAAAGGATCCCTGGGTGAAAACAAACTTCTGCGTTTCTACGATACGGATATCAGAGTTGGGCAAAACAGTAATATCAACGTTGATATACTCCCAATAATATGTCTTACCTTGGGCACGTGCTAATGGCACAAGGGTCACAAAAAGAGCCCCTGTGATCAAGAGAAGCTTGAGCAATTTATACGGGCTCATGTGCGCCCTCCTTAGTTGAGAAATATGGAATCGGAAAACACACGTAATTGTATCCTGAATCATTTCTTTCCACAAACGGCCAAGGGTTGCTTCAACCCACGATCTGCCGAAACACCCGCAACCAGTTGCCACCCAGGAATTTGCGAATGTCTTCTTCGGAGTAGCCCCGTTCGGCCATGCCCAACGTGATCAGGGGTAGCGAGGCCGCATCTTTGATCTCTCGTACGCCTTCCTCATAGCCGTCGAAGTCTGACCCCAGCCCCACGTGATCAATTCCGGCTACCTTGACGATATGGTCCACGTGGTCGAGCAGTTTTGCCAGAGTAGCCTGTTCCTTATCTTCGGCCACAAAACTGGCAACGAAAGTGACGCCTACGACCCCACCACTCCTAGCGATACCCTCCAGTTGCTCATCAGTGAGATTGCGCTGGTGCGGGCAAACGGCATAGGCATTGGCATGAGAAGCTACCACTGGCCCTTGGCTGATGGCCAGCACGTCCCGCACGCCCGCAGGGGCCAAGTGCGCTACGTCCACCATAACGCCCAGGCGGTTTAATTCCTCAATCAGTTTGACGCCAAACTCAGTGAGCCCCCCGCCAGTGCGTTTCTCTCCTAGACCGTCGGCGGCTTGGTTGCGGAAGTTCCAGGTGATCCCTACATTGCGCAAGCCAAGTTGATACAATAAACGCAACACACCCAAGTCACCTTCTAATGCCTCGGCGCCTTCGAGGCCTAGAACTCCTGCTACTTTACCCCTCCGCTTGGCCTCCTCGATGTCAGCAGCGCGGGTAGCGAGAAGCAGGCGATCGGCATTCGCCTCGGCTTCGCGTTGGAAGAGGTCGATCAAGCGCAGCGCTTGCCAGGTAGCACGGGCGGGCAAATATTCGGGAGCGATGTACAAGGCGAATATCTGTGCAGTTACACCCCCTTCCGTAAGGCGCGGCAGATCCACGTGACCTCTCTCCGATCGCTCACCCAATTTCCAATTGCCTTCTTGAATCTCAAGGAGAGTATCACAATGCCCATCGAAGATGATCGCGTCCCGATGCAGTGACTGTGTGTCCAAAGCGTCCTCCCTTTCGTAGTTAGCGGCGATATTATAGTCCCCTCGTGCACATGGGCAAGTTTGGCAGTGGCTGTTTTCGCAAAGAGCCAGGCTTGTGGTAAGATGTATATTAAGACCCGGAGGTAGTCGCACCGACGTGCGTATCTTAATGGTGGTACACAAATTCCCTCCTGAGAGTCTTGGGGGGACAGAAATACATTCCGAAAGCCTGGCCCGTGAGTTAGCCGTTCGCCACGAAGTCACGATATTCTACCGCCAGTACGTCAATACAACACAGGAAGCTGCTGCCATACAGTCTTCTACCGACCTGCGCCTTGCTCCGGTGAGGGTCCAAGCGACGGCCCGGCTTAGCACCCTTATAGGGGAGTTCTGGTATTCCTTTCGCAATAAGGCAATCGAGCGGCGCTTCGGTGCGCTTCTGGAAGAGGTGCGCCCCGACATCGTGCACGTACAGCATGTGATGGGCCTTTCGGCAGAATTGATCCCCATCGCCAAGAAATACGGATTGCCGGTCGTGCTCACGCTGCACGATTACTGGTACATGTGCGCCAAGTCGCAACTCATCCGGCCAGATGAGCAAGTTTGCGAAATGGTGGATACAGGTCCTGACTGTGTCCTCTGTGCTGCGGCACGGGTTGGATTATCGGCCTTGCGTTGGGTGACACCTTTAGCGACCTGGCCTTTCTTCTACCGCCGCCGAGTGATGCATCGCGCTCTGCAATTCGTGGATCGTTTTATCGCACCTTCTCAGTTCCTTATCACCAAATACATTGCCCATGGACTCCCCAGGGACAAGATCGTCTACATAGAAAATGGCATTCGCCTGCCAACAGCGTTACCAAATGATATGAGCCGACGAAATGACAGGCTATGCTTCGCTTACCTGGGCGCCATAGCCCCACAGAAAGGCGTGCACATTCTGATAGAGGCCTTCAATGGTCTATCGCCCGACTCCGCGGAGTTACGTATCTATGGGGATCTAGAGACCTTCCCGGACTACGTGGCCAAGTTGCGCCGGGATTGCCGGAACCCAAGCGTGCACTTCCTGGGTTCGGTACCCCACGATAGAGTACTTGAAACCATTGCCCGGGCTGATGCATTAATTGTACCCTCGCTATGGTTCGAGAACTCGCCTTTGGTCATTCAGGAAGCAGCCGCTGTTAGGGTACCAGTGATTGCTTCTCGAAATGGGGCGCTGGCGGAGAAAGTGCAGGAGGGGAAAAACGGTTTTCTCTTCACCGTTGGGGACCCGCTGGCACTACGTGCCATTATCCAAACTATCGTGGAGAACCCTGTGCAACTGGAGTGGGTTCGTGCGCACATCGAGCCACCCAAGTCCATTGCCGAAACAGCCACACAGGTTGAGGCAGTGTACTGGGAAGCGCTCGCAGTGAACAGATTAGAACCCGCGGAGCCAGATTCTCGCTAACGGACGGGTATGATTATAATCCGATAAGTCTTCAAGATGGGCATGGAAAGGCGTCCATGAGCGCTGCGGTCATTTTTGAGGGAGTTTCCAAGCGATTCATACTCGAACACGAGCGGCCTCGTTCTTTTCAAGAGGTAATGCTTCGTTTGGTCCGTCCCGGCTCAAAGAGCAATCGCGAGGTTTTCTGGGCCTTAAATGACGTGAGTTTCACCCTAGAGCACGGCCAGACACTGGGCATCATAGGGGCCAATGGCTCGGGCAAGAGCACGGTCCTAAAACTCATCGGCCGGATCATCCAACCCACCTTAGGTCGCATCACAGTGAACGGGCGGGTCTCCGCATTATTGGAGCTCGGTGCAGGCTTCCATCCCGACCTGACTGGCCGAGAGAATATCTACCTCAACGGGGCAATCATGGGCATGTCACGGCGGCAGGTGGATGAACGATTCGACGATATCGTCTCATTCGCTGAGTTAGAGCGTTTCATCGATGCGCCGGTCAAGCACTACTCCTCGGGCATGTATCTGCGCCTAGGGTTCTCTGTCGCCGTTCACTCCAACCCCGAGATCTTGTTAGTGGACGAAATTTTGGCTGTGGGCGACATAGAATTCCAGCGCAAGTGTTTACAGCGCATCGACGAATTGGTACGTGGTGGTGTGACCATTGTCTTCGTATCTCATAACCTCGCTGCGGTGCGAAATCTCTGCCAGACAGCAATCTGGCTGGATGAGGGCATTGTCCGCGCCCAAGGTGATACTCAGACAGTTACCGATGCTTACATAGAAGGTTATCGCGCTGCCCATGCGGCTCAGCTGCGCGCTACGGGCCGCAGCTCTGCACTCCGCGGTCGTTGGGGTTCTGGCGAAGTGGAGATTACTATGGTAGAGTTCGTAGATGAAGCCGGCCGACGGTGCAGTGAGTTTGTCACCGGCGCTCCCTTCCGAGCGCGAATCTACTATCGCGCAGAGAAGCGTGTAGAGAATCCAGTGTTTGGCATCGCTATTTTCCGTAACGATGGCGTACATATCACTGGTCCCAACACCCGAGTAGCAGGTTATCCAATCCCCCATCTTGAGGGTAGCGGCTACATAGAGTACATTGCGTCCTCGCTGCCGCTCCTGGAGGGCTCTTATGATGTCACAGTCGCCGTGCATGATGAAATGGAATACGTGATGTACGATTGTCATCCGCAGATGTATTCATTTAAAGTGCGCGGGGGTGGCATACACGAACGACAAGGCATTGTGCACATTCCTAGTTCCTGGGTGCTCCACGCGGCTAGTTCGGATAAAGTAAACTATGATTAACAGGCTGCGAGAATTATCTCAATACCGAGAACTTGTCTATAATCTGGTGGTGCGCGACCTAAAAGTGCGTTACAAAGGTTCCATCTTTGGTTTTTTCTGGTCGTTCCTGAACCCGCTACTTATGATGCTGGTACTGACCTTTGTCTTTACCATCATCATGCCTAACCCCAATATCCGGAACTTCCCGATTTTTCTTCTGTGTGGTCTGCTACCTTGGAATTTCTTCACCTCAACGGTTAACAGTTCGGTCACCAGCATTGTGGGTAATGCTCCGCTGGTCAAAAAGGTCTATTTTCCTCGCGAGGTGCTTCCTATTTCCACCGTGCTCTCCAATCTGGTCAATTTCCTCCTGACGCTGATCGTTTTGTTCGCCATCATCGCCCTTTTCCGCGCACGCATCACAGTCTGGGTACTGATGTTACCGTTGGTCATCCTAATCCAGGTGATGTTCACCTTAGGTATCTCCTTTATCCTAGCGACGCTTAACGTGTTCTACCGGGATACAGCGGTGATTATTAATGTGGTGTTGATGGCTTGGTTTTTCCTCACGCCCATTTTCTACCCCATCAACGTTATCGGACAGACCAAAAGTATCCTGGGCTATCAGATAGACGTTCATCGACTGCTGCGCATATTGAATCCTATGGCCTCGCTTGTGGCCTCGTATCGCGACATTCTATACTGGGGTTCGCCAACCGGTCTGGACTTTCTGTTCCGGACTTTCGTGACGGCATTGGGGATCATGATTGTCGGCTACTGGGTTTTCTGTCGCTACAGCGCGATCTTCAGCGAAGAAGTCTGATGTAGAGGCCAAGGTGAGTCAGGCGAAGCCGTTGGTTTCAGTTGTCATCCCAACCAGGAATGCAGGCCCCGAGTTCCGGGTGGTGTTAGAGGCCGTCTTCGACCAGGTAGTTCCCTTCGAGTTCGAAGTGATTGTGGTGGATTCAGGCTCGACAGACGGGACGTTGGATATTTGCCGAACCTTCCCTGTCCTTTTGCAGACTATTTCTCCCCAGGACTTTGGGCACGGCACAACCCGTAACCTGGGATGCCAATTGGCACAGGGCAAATATGTCCTATTCTTAGTGCAGGATGCCAGGCCCGCGGATTCGGACTGGATGTATGCCCTGGTACGTGCGCTAGAAGAGATGCCAGAGGCTGCGGGGGCTTACAGTCGCCATCTGCCTCGTCCTAATGCCGACTATCTGAGCCGTGCCATAGCCGAGTATTGGAGCCGCCGCCACCCCGAGCGCATGGTGCAAACCCTCGGCAGCGAGGCGGAATTCGCCGCTCTCAGCCTAGAAGAAAAGCAAGAACGCTGTACTTTTAATAATGTGAGCGGCATGATACGGCGCACAGTCTGGGAGAAACACCCTTTGCCAAACATACCCTACGCCGAGGACCTAGCCTGGGCCCATGCAGTCATGCAGGATGGGTGGCACATCCTTTACGAGCCACAATCGCGCGTGTTCCATTCGCACAGCCGTAGCCCTGCCTATGAATTACGGCGGGCGTATGTGGACGGATTGATTGTGCCCAACATCTTTGGAGAGCAGAGGCCAGTGATGAGTGTGGGACAGGCTATGAGTCTGCTGCGGCACTGGCTACAAGAATGCATCACCGCTTATTTCGACCTTGCGCTGAGAGGTAGGATGTCTTCTGTCACACCCAATGAGATCTCGGCTTACTTAGATATCAAAGGCTGGTACCGAACGCGCTTCAGCCCCGAAGCCGCATGGCAGATGCTCGGGCTACAATCTCCCCATCCTGAATCGGTCCGCAAAGACCTATGGAGGAGGATAGGGTATCTCGAATGGCTACATCCGTGTCTGACAATGCGGCGCTTGGTGACGGGGCACGGGCTAAGACAAAGGGCAATGACCGATCGAGGCCGCACATTATCTCGGAAGGACGCGCACTTCATATTCTGGGCTACGTGGAACGTAGGCAAGGACTATATTAAACGAGCGGTGCTCGATGCAATGAGACCGGAACAACGCCAAGAGCCCGAGACAACAGTGTTTGAGATCGGCCAATATGCCGGGGGCCTCATCAGAGGTGCAATGGAGGAGGGTGTCTTGAACAGAGCCCTTTTCTGGCGCATCCGGCTTTACGCCGCCAGCCACGTGATCGGCAAGCGGCTGGGATGGGGAGCCTATGCCTGTGGCGTGAATGGACGTCTCTGGCGGGCTCTGAACTATGTTCTAGGAGGCGGGGTATGAGATGGCCATTGGTCAGCGTCATCATACTCAACTACAACGGCAAGGCCATCCTCGACCTCGTCCGGCGCAGTGTGCAGACTATCCTGGATGGCACGTATCGGAATGTGGAAATCATCTTGGCCGACGATTGCTCCACTGATGGCAGTGCGGAGGAATTGTCTAAACTCTGTGACAGTGATCGAATTCGTTTGACCCATACACAAAAGCACAGTGGTGTTGGGGCAGCACGGAATGCGGGACTAAGGCTAGCGCGAGGAGCGTACATTGCTTTCCTCGACAATGATGCACTACCAGAACCAGATTGGCTCTCGGCATTGGTGATGCGGATGGAAGAGAACCCCCAGTGGGGTAGCTGTGCGTCGCGGCTGATGTTCGCTGACCGACCAGATATCGTGAATGGTATAGGGTCTGTGCTCAATGAACTCGCTCACGGCAACGGAGTGTGTATCCACGAGATGTACGAGTTCGCCAGTGCACCGACCGAGGTGATGTACGCCACCGGAAACGGCATGATCATCCGCCGGCGGGTGTTGGACGAAGTGGGCCCCTTCGACGAAGGGTTCCGTTTCTACGGCCATGATGATTCAGACATCGGCATCCGTATCCGCAATGCTGGATACGAGATCGGTGTCGCTCCAGAAGCAGTGGTCTGGCATCTCCACAGTTACAGCAAGCACGACCCAACGATGTATTACTGGGATGAACGTAACCGGCTACGCTTTGTGCTCAAGCATTACCACTGGTCAGAGATACTCGGCTTCATTGTGCGAGATGGGATCTTTCACCTGAAGCCAGGTCGTGTTCACCCCTACGTCCGCGCCTGGTGGTCAGCACTGACTGAGGAGCCGAGTTTGTGGCCTTACCGTTGGGCGAACCGCAGATTGGGCCCATTCTTGCGCCGCTATGCACGCTGGTTCGAGAAAGATCACCACCTACTCATCGCACCAGATAACCGCCAACACGCCGCTGCTTTCGCACCGCTTACGGAGATGCACGTAGGCAGCAATGAGGAGGATTATCTCTACCACGGGTGGTTCTGGCGAGAACGGTGGGGCGAGATACCCATACGCTGGGCAGCACGCGTAGCATCCATTCGCTTCTCGCTGAACGAGCACAAAAGCAAGTTGCTGGTCCAGTTTGTCGCACATCGAGGGGTGCCGGGTGTTGATTTGACGTTACATCTGCGTAGGATGGATAATGGCCAAATCACCTCTGCTCATAAGATAAGGGCAAGATTGCCTGATCAGCCAGGATTATTCAACTTGCGTGAGCCCTGCCCTTTGGAGCCAGGTCGTTACCATCTTATCTTCGAGGCCAACCGGGCGTATACCGAAGAGGGGCCTTTCCCTCGCCGCATCGCTTTCGGGTTATCTGCTTTACGTTTCGAGGGAGCAGGGAAATGAGAATACTGCAAGTGGCCCATACTTTCTTGCCAGAAAGTTCCGGTGGAACGGAGATACATGTTTACCTGCTGTGCAAAGATCTTCAGCCTCGCCACCAAGTAGCAGTGTTCTACCGTATCTATGCCCCAAACCAGCCCGAGCATAGTCTATTGTCCAGCGAATATGACGGCATCCCAGTGTACAAGGTGGTCAACAATTTCACGGCTTCACCGCCTCCGCTGGTGAACTATTTCGATCCGCGAGTGGAGGCACGATTTGACGAGGTGCTGGACGAATTTCGGCCTGACGTAGTGCACTTCCACCACTTGGGTGGCGGCTTGAGCACCTCAATGATCTCGGCCACGAAGAGACGCGGCCTGCCCACTGTCCTGACACTGCATGATTTCTGGTATATGTGCTATCTTTCCACTTTGTTCACCCGGGACTATCAGCGTTGCCCTGGACCTGAGGGGGGCTTGCGATGTCACCGCTGCTACCATTTGCCAGCGCCCGAGTTCGAGCGCCTCCCTCCCCTAATCCACATGCAGCGAGTGGGTGTCTGGGGGACAGTGGGCTACGCAAGACGTTTCATCACTGGCCTTCTCAAAATGCCGGCCCACAATGATCAGCAGCGACATGCAGCGCTCCTGATGACCCGCGACACTTACTTCCGACATCTGCTGAGTTTACCTGATGTGCTCATCGCGCCCTCTAATTTCCTGAAAGAGCGCTTTGTGGAGTGGGGCATAGCGGGCGATCGGATCATCCATCTGCCAAACGGAGTGAATTCGGCAAGTCTCGAGTCAGGCTCTGATATCGCATCGCGGGGCGAGAGGCTGCGATTCACTTACATCGGCTCCATCACTCCTCACAAAGGGGTGGATTTGCTGGTAGATGCCTTCAACATGCTCGCCGATGCACCGGTAGAGTTGCATATCTACGGCGATGCGGAGGCGAATATCCTCACCAGCCGCTATGTCGCTAAACTGCGCGCCCGGATCACGAACTCTCGCATATGCTTCGAGGGGCCTGTACCTCACCAGGAAGTTGGGCGTGTCTTGGCGCAGACGGATATGTTCATTTTGCCATCTCGTGTTTACGAGAATTGCCCGATGTCTATCCTCGAAGCGCTGTGGGCGGGCGTGCCCGTACTGACGGCAAATATCGGCGGCATGGCGGAGTTGATCCGCGATGGGGAGAACGGCCTGCTTTTCCGCGCCGATGATGCTGCACACTTGGCTGCACGAGTGCGTGAGGTAGCCTCAAATCCAATCCTATTGGACAAATTGCGGGCCGGGATCGTAAGGCCTCGCACGTCAGCGGAGGTAAGCCGAGACCTCGAGGCCATATATGAACGCCTGCCATCGAGGCCAGGTTCATGAACGCACGAGGGCTTCAGGCGCTAGCGCTATCTTTTTGTTTGGCTGCGCTGACCACTGGCTGCATTCCGACTAAGAAGCAATTAGATGTTTACCAACCTGTAGCCACAGAGCCAGTAGGCGAGATACGCCAGGACCGCACTATCGGCCAAACCTTCCTATCGCATTACTCCGGACTATGCCAAGTTGACGTGCTCTTGGCCACCTACGCCCGCCAAAACACACAACCGGTCGCATTTCACCTGCGCGAGAGCCCCCAAAGCACTACAGACCTGGTAACCATTATTTTCAATGCCGCAGATGTTCAGGACAATGCCTACCGCTCTTTCACCTTCACTCCCATCCCGAACTCCGCTGGACGTTCCTATTACTTCTTTTTCGATTCGCCCACTTCCACACACGGTGATGCCATTACTGCCTGGGCCACGCCGGAGGAAGTTTATAGCGAGGGAACATTTTACAAGCGCGATGAAGCCCAAACTGGTGACCTGGCTTTCAGGACACATTATTCCTACTCTCCGATCGTACTCGCTTCGGTGGCGGCAAGGGGGTTGCCACGCAGCGTGGTGCCATTATTGATAGGCGCGCTCTTACTGATAATGCCTGGTTGGGCACTGTTGAGCCTAGGTTGGCAAGGACTGCATCGCCTTGGCGACAAATTGGTACTGGCTGGCGCACTGAGCCTTTCCCTCTACCCAGTGCTTCTGGCGTTTTGCAAAGTGGTTGGGTTGCACTTGAGCGCGCCTTGGGTGTGGGGTTTGCTCGCCGGCAGTATGATGCTTGTAACCTGGAAGGAATGGGCAAAGTGGCGGAGATCTGGCGACCCAAGACCCAAATTGCAGTTCCCCGACGTCCTGTTTCTGCTCCTTGCCCTCTTCGTTCTACTCAGCCGCCTGCTCACCGCTCCTGAACTGCGCATCCCTCTGTGGGCCGACTCCTATCAACACAGTGTTATCACTCAACTTATTGCCGAAAATGGCGGCCTATTTGACTCTTGGGAACCTTACGCTCCGCTGCGCAGTTTCACCTACCATTTCGGGTTCCACGCTGTCGCCGCTTTCTATCAATGGCTCTCTGAGTTTGGCGCCCTGGAGTCAGTCTTCTGGATCGCCCAGGCGATCAATGCCCTGGCTGTGTTGGGCCTTTACCCACTGACCGTCCGTCTGTCGCGCAGCCACTGGGCGGGATTGGTGGCAGTCACGGCAGCGGCATGGCTGTCCCCCACGCCGGCATATTATGTAAACTGGGGTCGCTACACCCAGTTGGCAGGACAATGCATCTTGGTTGTCGCCCTCTGGCTCACAGTGGAATTCCTGGAGGCAAAGGAGCGCCACCTGGCGCAATTGGCACTTTTGGGACTACTGCTGGCTGGCTTGTTTCTCACTCATTATCGTGTTACCTTGTTTTGCGTCGTTTTCTTGATTCCCTACCTGCTGTGGCAAACGTGGCGACAGCGCAGGGATAGGCTTGCACTCTACGAATTGTGGCTACGGGCAGCGCTGATCCTGCTGATAGCGTTTTTACTAGTGGCATCATGGGGTATCCCGCTTATGCTGCGGTATTTGCCCAGTTTAGTGCGTAACTACGCTGCAGGCGGGGGCGAGACCCGGCATGTAGAAGGCTACAACATACTGGGGGACTCTCTGCGCTGGATACCGCTCCTCTTCCGTGTGCCTGCCCTGGTTGCCCTGGCCATTGGGCTGTGGCGCAGACAGCGCGGAGCGATCTTCATGGCAGTCTGGGTAGTAGGTCTATTCTTCCTCGCCAACCTGAACCGACTGGGGCTGCCGGGGCCAGGCATCGTCGACAACTTCGCGGTAGTCATCGCCATGTACATCCCTGGGAGTGTAGCCATCGGTATTGCCGTGGCCTGGGTAGAGCAGATGGGGCACCGTTGGCGCTGGGCACACGCCACACTGACAATCATCCTGGTACTCGCAGCGCTCTTAGGAGTCGCCCACAGCCCAGATATCACTGACTTTTCGTATCAGTTGGTGACGCCGCAGGACGAAGCAGCCATGGCTTGGATCCGGGAGAACACACCGCCGGACGCTGTCTTCGCCGTCAACATGATTTTCACTTACTGGGGCTCGCTCGTATCGGGGTCCGATGCTGGCTGGTGGATCCCTTTGCTGGCAGGGCGTCGTACTACATTGCCACCACAGATCTACAATACCGAGGATCAGCCCTATCCAGGCTATCGACAAGATCTCCGTACCTTGACGAAACTATTATTAGAAGAGCCTCTCGATGCTCCAGAGGTGCTCTCAGCCCTCCAAATGTGGGGCGTCACTCATGTGTATGTGGGTTTGCACCGCGACCAGTTGCCTTTCGGCTGGGCTCGAGGCGGATTGACCAACGAGAGGCTATTAGACAGCGCTCACTATCGCCCGCTCTACTTGCGTGATGGGGCCGGTGTATTCGAGGTAGTGTATTAACCGGCTTTTACTCGGCATCTCCCCGCAAACGTTTGATGGCCAGGGGCAAGCGGGGCAGAAGATCCCCTGCTACCACCCCTGCGTCGCCTAAGTCTTGACGCGCCATCTCCCCCGCCAGCCCGTGCAAATATGCACCCAGAAGCGCGGCCTCGTAAAGCCCCAGTCCTTGGGCCAGCAAGCCGACGATTGCCCCCGCCAGTATATCCCCTGTGCCCGCCGTAGCCAGGGCGGGGTTGGCGAAGGGAAGAATGGTGATGTGCCCTTCGGGTGAAGCCAGCACGCTGCACGCACCTTTCAACAGGACTACTTGCCCCCATTCGGCGGCCGCGTGGCGGGCTATGCCGATGCGATCTGCCTGCACATCCGCAGTCTCCACTCGGAGTAGCCGAGCCATTTCCCCAGGGTGGGGCGTTAGGAGACAGGAGCCTCTTAGTTCTTTCCACCAGTTTTTCTTCTGGGCCAGGATATTGAGTGCGTCGGCATCTATCACCATAGGCAGCGATGCAGGGATCTCGATGGCCATCTTGGATTCCAAAAACCCTATGCGCGTCTTTCGGTCGGGTCGCTCACTGCCCAACAGTCGCCACACCAACTCGGCCGTGCCAATTTCCTGCCCAATGCCCGGCCCTAGGAGCAAAGCCTGATACCGGCTCATCGGCTCTATTAACACCTTCACGGCATCGGGAGCGAGAGCACCCACATCATCAGGCAGCACCAGGAACGTGGCTTCATGTATACTAGCCGCAAGAACAGGGTAAATCGCCCCTGGCACAGCCAGGGTTACCAAGCCTGCGCCAACACGTGTCGCTGCAGCGGCAGCCAAGTAAGGTGCGCCGGTGTAATTTGCTGAACCCGCCACAATCAGCGCCTTGCCAAAGGTTCCTTTGTTCGCGTTACGCGGGCGGGCAGGGAGCAAGGTCCTTGCTTCCTCAGCAGTAGCGACTTCGAGATCCACATCGGCGGCCAGATCAACAGGGATGCCAATATCCGCCACTACGAGTTCGCCCACGTATGCTACGCCTGGGGGGAGAAAAAGACCCACTTTCGGGAAGGCAAAGGTAACGGTGAGGTCAGCCGGTGGCGTCACCGGGTCAACGGCACCGGTGTCACTGTTCAGACCAGAGGGCAGGTCTATTGCTACCACGTAGGGTTTTTTGGCCCGGATGACTGGATTGACCAGGCGACTGAGTGGCCCATCTTTAATACGCGCCTGGCTCGTGTACTCGCAGACCAGGCGCAAGATTTCTTTCAGTATTCCTTCGACGGGTCGCGTCAACCCCGTCCCCAAGAGAGCATCCACAATAGTGTCCGCTTTATCCAAGAGGCAGCAGAGTGTCCCCATCCCAGGGTCATCTGAGGCCCACACGAGGGGAATGCCGTCGGCTTGTACTCTCGATAGATCGTCGTCATCCCTGACCTTGCGCACAGACACGTAGACCATAACGTTATATCCCGACTCATGGAGATAATGAGCACAGACCAACCCATCTCCGCCATTGTTGCCCGGGCCCACCAACACAAGCACTGGCCCTTGTTCAGGTCGGCGTCGCTCACGGATCGCTTGAGCGGCGAGTCGCCCGGCATTTTCCATCATCTGAGCATACGAAAGGCCACTGCGATCCGTGGCCGCCTCAAACTCGCGCATTTGCTTCGCGGTAACGACCTTCATTTGCCCCCCAGACTTTCGATACTCTGACTTTCATTCTAAGGCGAATGGACACTGCTGTCAAAGCGCCCCAAGAATTCGCCCCTTTGCCAAAAACATATAGATTTTGACACTTGATGGAAGTATCATATCATACCAACCCGGATAGGGGGACAGATCTTGCGTGAATGGAAGGTGCGCCAGGCGACGTCCGCTGACGAGTCATTGATCGCAGCGCTTTTGGAAAAGGGGGCGCGCGTTTACTGCAATCTAGACGAAGATCGGCTGCCTGGGCTACTCTATGAAGGCCTGAACGTCCTCGCATTTCGGGAAGAACAGCCGGTGGGCCTGTTTCTTGCAGGGCCAGAGACGACTACCCGCTTCCGCGTGCATGGTTTTGCGGTAACCAATCGGTCTGAGATAGATACCGCATTGGTTACCATGCTCCCTCTGGTCTGCCAATTGGCTGCCGACCGAAAAATACGCCATATCATGTACCTGGACAACGTAGATTGGTTCACCCGTGCTCTGCAATGTACGGCTTTTGTCCCCCGAGGTGCAGTCATAGACCTCGAAAAATGGGGGCATCGCATACCCTCGTCTGGCAACTATCGCGTTCGGCTACGGCCTATGGAATCGACTGACATCGCTGCTTTAGTGGCTCTGGATGAGGTTGCCTTCGTGGATATTTGGCGGCTGGATGCATCTGCCTTTGAGCGCATTCGGACTGAAGCGCCATATCTCGCAGTAGCAGACTTGAGCGGCCACATTGTGGGCTATCAATTCAACTGGATTGGCGCCAGCGGCTACCTGGCCCGCCTCGCTGTACATCCCAATTACTGGGGACAAGGCATTGGCACCCGGATGCTGGCTGAAGCAATACGTTTCTTCGAGCGCCAGGGTGTGGAACACATCATTTTAGACACCCAAGCAGATAACGAGCGCTCCCAGCGCCTTTACCGTTGGTTCGGCTTTACCCCCACAGGGCGGGCTCGCGACGTGTTGGTATTAGAGATCATGAGTGCTCGAAATGTTTCCGTGCGGGCACTCATCACTGATTTTGGTGGTGTACTGACGCGGACAGAGAAACTTCAGGCCTTGATGGAGCGCTATGAGAGAGAATGGGGCTTGGAGAAGGGCACGCTTCAGAGTACCCTTTTTGCCGGAGAAGCATGGGAGGCATTTTCTACGGGGCGCATTTCATATGAAGACTATTGGGCCGATGTTTGTGCCCGACTCGGACGGCCTATCCCGCCCGAGTTCGAATCATTGCGGGACAACCCCTTCGCCCTCGATGAACTCAACGAGCGCATGGTGGCACTGTTCCGCAAATTGCGCTCGAACTATAAGATCGCTTTACTCAGCAACGCCACGCCGGCTCTCGAAGGCCTGCTTGAACGATATGGTATCGCCAATTTGTTCGATGTGATCATTAACTCCTCGCGGGTAGGCTTGCGTAAACCAGACCCCCGGATTTATGCCCTCACTGCCGAGCGCCTGGGCCTGTGCCCGGAGGAATGCCTCTTGATTGACGACAAAGAACGGAATACTTCGGCGGCGCGCGAGATCGGGATGCACGCCATCACTTTCACTTCGCACGAAGACCTCAAGCGTCACTTGGAAAAGGTGTTAGGACGATCTGTAACAGCGCAGGAGTGAATCTTGACAATTACATTGCCCACGAAAGCATTTAGGGAGGCTCTAATGTAAGATCTTGCTCAGGAATATTTTCGTGCGTTCCTCCTTGGGGGAGGTGAATAATTCCTCAGGCGTGGTTTCCTCGATAATACGTCCTCCGTCCATAAAGATCATGCGTTGCGCTGCTGCCCGTGCAAAACCCATCTCATGAGAAACCACCACCATCGTCATTCCCTCGCGGGCCAGGTCCAGCATCACGTCCAGCACTTCCTTGATCATCTCGGGGTCTAGAGCCGATGTGGGCTCATCGAAAAGCATGATTTTAGGGTTCATAGCCAATGCCCGCGCGATAGCCACTCGCTGCTGCTGGCCGCCGGAAAGCTGGAGGGGATAAGCATTTGCTTTCTCTGGGATACCGACTTTGCGTAAGAGTTCATGGGCAATGGCCTCGGCTTCCTCTTTTGAGCGCTTACGCACCACACGCTGGGCCAGGGTGATGTTTTCCAGCGCCGTCAAGTGTGGGAACAGGTTAAACTGTTGGAAGACGATGCCGACCTCAGCGCGAACCCTGTTGATATTCTCTGCCTCGGTCAGGGGGATGCCATCCACGACGATAGTGCCTTTGTCCAATGCTTCCAGATGGTTGATGCAGCGCAACAGGGTGGTCTTCCCCGAGCCGCTGGGACCAATAATGACCACTACCTCGCCCCGGTAAACGTCCAGGCTGACATCAATCAGCGCTCTCACTCGCCCGAAGTTAAAACTTTTGTAGGCGTGTCGGATTTC
>JACIWT010000016.1 GCA_014360825.1 Chloroflexota bacterium
TCGTTCACTCGGTGGTATCCTTTCCATGGCGTGTGGTCCTTTCTACCCTTCCGGGATGGTGATGGGTTTGTTCGCCATAGTGTACCACACGCCGTTTGATTTTACAGGAGTGTACTGCCATCACCTTCCCCGGTTTTGCGATACGTATACTTGACAAAGAAAACTGAATCTGCTATAATAACATGTGTTAGTAACATAGTTTACTGAACGCTGTTAGTCTTTTGTAATCGGTCAACGGAGAAAGGGATGCTATGGCCAAGAAGCGCGCGACCAGCAAGGAAGTGGCCGAGCGGGCGGATGTCTCGCGGACAACGGTCTCCCTCGTCCTCAATCGCGTTCGTGGCACCAATATCCCCGAGGAGACCCGCCAGCGGGTCCTGGAAGTCGCCCGCGAACTCAACTATCATCCCACCCGCACCGTTGGCCTAGTCCTCTGCCAGAGCCCCGATCGCATCTTCGCCGATGCCTTCTTACCTGACGTACTGCGCGGTCTCAGCAATCGCCTCGAGCGCCAGGATTTCCGCGTCATCGTGCACTCCGTCGAAGACGTCTCCGCGCCAGAAGCCTACATTGGCCTGGCTGAAGAAAAACAGATCGCCGGCATCATCCTCTCCGGCCCTCGCTCCGACGACCAACAGTTGCCTCGCCTTCATGAAGGGGGCTTTCCTATCGTTCTTTTGGGCCAACTTCGTGACTCCAGCGTTCCCTTCGTAGATGTGGACAACAAGGAGGGCGCGCGTCGAGCTGTCTCTCACCTCATCGGTCTGGGACACCGCCGCATTGCCCACATCACCAACGCTCCCCTGCAGTACACCGCGAGTGAAGACCGCTGGCGCGGCTATCAGGCTGCTCTCGCCGACGCAGGCATTGCTTATGACCCGGATCTGGTGCGCTATGGCGATTTCCTACAGGAAAGCGGCTACCGGGCCATGGTGGAACTCCTTGACCTGCGACCCTTGCCCACTGCTGCCTTCATCGCCAGCGACCTGGTCGCCTTCGGGGCAATGGTGGCCATTAAACAGCGTGGCCTACGTATCCCCGATGACATCGCTATCGTCGCCTTTGACGACGTGCGACTAGCCCACCACATTGACCCGCCCCTTACCACAGTCCGCTTGCCCGCTTACGATCTGGGCTGGAATGCCGGCGACATGCTGCTGAAGATCATCTACGGCCTGGACGTGCCGGAACCCCACATCCTCCTGCCCACCGAACTGGTGGTGCGGGAATCGTGCGGTGCAAGGCGGCTTGCACCGCACCGTAACAATTGAAGAGGAGGTGATCTGCAAAAAGGAACAAGTTCGTTTTGGTCACTATTGAGAATGTAAAGGATGATTTTCTTAGGAGGAGAAAAATGTTCACGAGTAAGAAACTCGCAGTCGCGATCAGCCTCGTCGCTGTGCTCAGCATGGTGCTCGGTGCTTGTGCTCCTGCCCCGACACCGACCCCACGTCCCTTCCCGCGGACGCCAACGCCCGCCCCAACCACACCCGAACCGACTGTCCCGCCCAAGGACTTGGCTGGTCAGACGGTGAACGTGATGGGAGTGTGGGGTGGCGCTGAACTCGACACCTTCAAGGCCGCCTACGCCCCCTGGGAAGAGCGCACCGGCGCCAAAGTCGAGGGCGAGTTCACCCGCGACCTCATCGCCGTCCTCAAAACCCGCGTGGAGGCCGGCAACCCGCCCGACATCGCCATCCTCCCCAACCCGGGCGAAATGGTCACTTACGCCAAGGCCGGCAAACTCCAAGAACTCAACTTCCTCGACATGACCGCCCTCAAGAAAGACTACGCCCAGGCCTGGCTCGACGTCGGCTCCTACCAGGGCAAACTCTACGCCATCGCCTTCAAGGCCGCCAACAAGGGCACCGTCTGGTACAGCCCCAAAAACTTCGCCGCCAAGGGCTACTCCATCCCCACCACCTGGGATGAACTACTCGCCCTCTCCGATAAAATCGTCGCCGACGGCGCTACCCCCTGGTCCATCGCCACCGAGTCCGGCGCCGCTACCGGCTGGTCCCTCACCGACTGGATCGCCCAGATCGTGCTCACCCAGTCCGGCCCTGAGGTCTACGATAAGTGGGTCGCACACCAAATCCCCTGGACCGACCCCGCCATCAAGAAGGCCTTCCAAACCTTCGGCCAAATCGCTACAACCTCAGGCTATGTCCTCAACGGCGTAGATGGCATCATCGCCACCAACTTCATCAACGGCTCCTACGCCATCATGGACGGCACCGCCTACATGTACTTCCTCGGCGACTTCACCGAAGGCTTCATCCGCGACCAGTACCCGGAGGCTGTGCCCGGCCAGGACTACGCCTTCTTCCCCTGGCCCGATAAGGGCTGGCCAGGCTCCGGCGGCATCACCGGCGGCGTGGACGTGGTGGTCTGCTTCAACGACAAACCCGCCACCAAGTCCTTCATGGCCTACCTGGCCTCGGCCGAACCGCAGACCATCTGGGCCAAGGCCGGCGGCTACACCTCGCCCAACAAGAGCGTCCCGCTGGATGCCTACCCCAACGCCGTGGCCCGCACCTCTGCCGAAATGCTCACCACCGCCACCTCCTTCCGCGTCGGCGCCGGGGACCTCATGGGCGGCGCTCTCCAGCAGGAGTTCTGGAAACAAGCCGTCGAGTTCGTCAAGAACCCCGCCAACCTCGACGCCTACCTGGCCGCTCTCGAAGCCAAGGCCATTGAACAGATGGGCCAGTAGTCGCTGACTAACTCCCGAGGCAACCTGCCCTTGTAGGCGGGTTGCCTCGGTCTGTGTAAGTATAACAACCCAGGAGGAATGCATATGTCCGGCAGAAAAGTCAGTATCGTACCCTGGTTGTGGGTAGCGCCTGCCGTCCTCATGCTACTGGTCTACCTGGTTTACCCGGTCATCAACACTGCGTATCTCAGTTTCCTGGACAGGGATTCCAAGATCTACGTGGGTGGGCAGAACTACCAGTGGATTTTCGGGCAGGTCATCCGGGCGAATGAGCCACCAGAAAACGCCCGTCATCTCATTGGTGACTTTTACTATTTGCCCGGCGATCGGGAGACCGGCAAGGCGCTACGGAACAACGCTTTGTGGCTCATCATTTTCACGACTTGCACGGTTGGCTTCGGCCTGGTGATCGCGGTGCTCTTCGATCGCGTGCGCTACGAGACATTGGTTAAGTCATTTATCTTCCTGCCACAGGCCATCTCCTTTGTAGCGGCAGGGGCCATCTGGAAGTTCATGATGGACTTCAATCCCAATATTGGGCTCGTCAACGCCGTCCTCAAGAACTTGCTACTTCGCAATCCGATCGCTTGGCTGCAAAGAGAGCCGGTGAACAACTCCGTGCTCATCGTCGTTGGCATCTGGATGTGGACCGGGTTCTGCATGGTCATTTTGTCAGCGGCGCTCAAAAGCATCCCCAAGGAAATCATCGAGGCTGCACGTGTGGACGGAGCCAATGAGTGGCAGATATTCTGGCGGGTGACCGTGCCTATGCTGAGCACAACCATCATCGTGGTCGCCACCACGATGATCATTAACGTACTCAAGGTATTCGATATCGTCTACGTGATGACCAGTGGTCGCAATGGAACCGACGTGATCGCTAACCGGATGTATTTTCTGTTCTACGTGGATGGCCAGAATGGCCGGTCAGCAGCGGTCGCCGTGATCCTGCTTCTGGCTATCATCCCAATAATGCTGTTTAATGTCCGCCGCTTCCGGGCGGAGGAGGCAATGCGATGACCCAAAGAATTGTCAAAGCCCTGTCTACAGCACCTCTACACGCCGTCATTTTACTCATTACTTTCATCTGGACGTTGCCCTCGGTAGGCTTGCTCATCAGTTCATTCCGACCAGCACGGGCCGTCCGCGTCAGTGGCTGGTGGACCTCATTCCAAACACCGTTTCAGTACACACTGGACAACTATGTCAAAGTGCTCACTGAAGCCGGCATGGGCCAGGCTTTCATCAACAGCCTGAAGATCAGCATTCCCGCAACGATCATCCCCATCCTGGTTGCGGCCTTCGCTGCCTATGCTTTTGCCTGGATGCGTTTCCCGGGGCGAGATCTGCTCTTTATCATCGTGGTGGGGCTCCTGGTCGTCCCCCTGCAGATGACGCTGATCCCGATCCTCAGACTATACACCCAAATTGGCCTGACCGGGACGTTGCTTGGCATCTGGCTGGCTCACACAGCCTATGGGTTGCCGTATGCCATCTACTTACTGCGCAATTTCTTCGGGGCACTGCCCAAAGATTTGTTCGAGTCCGCTTACCTGGATGGCGCTTCCAATTTGACGGCGTTCTTCCGGCTCGCGCTGCCGCTTTCCGTGCCCTCGCTGGCCTCACTGGGCATCTTCCAGTTTCTGTGGGTATGGAACGACCTGCTGGTGGCCCTCACCTATCTGGGCGGCAGACCTAGCGTCGCGCCAATGACCGTGCCTATCAGCAATCTGGTGAGTTCGCTCGGCGCCGGATGGGAGTTGCTCACCGCGGCGGCCTTCATCTCGATGGCTTTGCCCCTCGTTGTCTTCTTCTTGCTGCAGCGGTACTTCATTCGCGGCATTCTGGCGGGCGCGGTGAAAGGATAGAGCCTGCAGACATATCGGTTACGTGAGGAGGTATTGTGCCTGCGCGTGAAAGCGATGGACTCTGGTATAAAGATGCCATTTTCTATGAACTGTACGTCCGTGCCTTTTGCGATGGCGACGGCGATGGTCATGGAGACTTCAAGGGGCTGATCAGCAAGTTAGACTACTTGCAGGGGTTGGGCGTGGATTGCATTTGGCTCTTGCCAATATACGAGTCGCCGTTGGTGGACGATGGCTATGATGTCTCCGACTATTACAAGCTCCTGAAAGAATATGGCACCCTGGCCGATTTCAAAGCCCTGATCGAAGAGGCTCACCGGCGCGGCATACGTGTCATCACCGATCTGGTGATGAACCACACTTCGGATCAGCATCCGTGGTTTGTTGCCTCTCGCGCCTCAGTGGATTCACCGTTCCGGGATTTCTACGTCTGGAGCAAGACGGACCAGAGGTATAAAGATGCCCGTATCATTTTCATAGACACCGAGTCATCAAACTGGGAATACGACCCCCTGAGCGGCGAATACTACTGGCATCGCTTCTTCCGCCAGCAGCCCGACCTCAACTACGACAACCCCAAAGTCCAGCAAGCCATGTTGGACATCATGGCATACTGGTTGGACATAGGCATTGACGGTTTCCGCGCCGATGCGGTGCCCTATCTCTTCGAACGCGAAGGGACCAATTGCGAAAACCTGCCTGAGACCCACGCTTATCTCAAACGCGTGCGCCGCTTCCTGGACGAACACTATCCCCAGGCTATCTTCCTCGCCGAGGCCAACCAGTGGCCTGAGAACGTACGGGCCTACTTCGGCGACGGCGACGAGATGCACATGGCCTTCCACTTTCCGGTCATGCCACGCCTGTTCATGGCCCTCCAGTTGGCCGACCGTACACCCATCGTGAGAATTCTGGAACGCACCCCTCCCATCCCCGACTCGTGCCAGTGGTGCATTTTCCTGCGCAACCACGACGAACTAACACTGGAGATGGTGAGCGAGGAAGAGCGCCAATTCATGTGGCACGCCTACGCACCGGACCAGCGGATGAGGCTCAATCTGGGTATCCGCCGTCGGTTAGCCCCTTTACTAGACAACGACCATCGCCGGATCGGACTCTTAAATTCCATCCTCTTCACTCTGCCTGGCTCACCGATCATCTACTACGGCGATGAAATCGGGATGGGTGACAACATCGCCCTCAAGGACCGTGATGGCGTCCGTACGCCAATGCAGTGGACTGCAGGCCCAGGCGCGGGCTTTTCCATTGCTGACCCGGCGCATTTCTACGCACCAGTGATTGACGATGAGGTTTTCGGCTACCGACAGGTGAACGTCGAAGCACAGCAGAACGATCCACAATCTCTTCTGAGTGTGATGAAGCGGATGATAGCCGTGCGCAAGCAACATCCGACCTTCGGGCGTGGTGACATGCGTTTCCTACTGCCAGACAATGTCGCCATACTGGCCTATATCCGTCAGTATCAGGCGGAGACGATCTTGGTCCTGCACAACTTGTCGCCGGCCCAGCAATCGGTTCCGCTCGACCTGGCTGACTTCACAGGGGTAACGCCCACCGAGCTCCTTTCGGGCCGCACCTTCCCACCCATCTCGGCAAGTCCCTATGTGCTGTCGCTGCCCCCATACGGGTACTGGTGGCTGCGGTTATAGATCTCCCCTGGCTCCAGACTTTTTGACACAAACCCCGCGACGTGATATACTCTATACCGATAGCGGAGCAGACATTGCGCGCGAGAAAGAGACAAGGCTGCCTGCTTCTTGAATTGAGAAGACAGGAGAGGTGGGGCAGTGCAAGACCTGGCCGGTGGGTTGGGTAGCCCTCATCACGGACAACACGAGACAGTGTCACGATGAGAAGAAATGCCCTGGTTATAACAGCAATTGCGTGCGTTCTGGTATTCACGGACATTGTGCCTACGACCCAGCCAGGGTCCACTGGCACGATTTGCTTACCACTCGTTTCGCCCAATCCCACTGCAGTACCCATGAAGCAAAATGTAACTGGGCCCTCATCAGCCACCTATCCCACTGCGGACAACTTCCAGTTTCCACTGTCGGATTATGTGGTCAATGGCTACTACTTCGGGCAGGAAGTTGGCACAGACAGATACCACCTGGGGGAAGACGCTGGTAAGCCAGCCGGGACCCCAGTGTATGCAATCGGAAATGGCTACGTCCAGCGAATTTACGTTAACACCGCATGTGGGGATTACGGGACAGCGGTCATTGTCGAACACCACCTCCCCGCTGGCGATCCAGCAGGTAGCTATGTAGTTTCGGTTTACGGTCACCTGCGCAGCAGAGACTTGCAAGTTGGCGTGGGCGAGGTCGCTAAAGGGCAACTCATCGGCTATCTGGGCAACTCGGATGAAAATGGTTGTTACGCACCACACCTTCATTTAGGGATCCGCAAGGGCGCTTACAGCAGCACTTGGGTGTATTGGGGCTATGGTAACGCTAGTGTGCTTGCCGATTGGCTACATCCCACCAACTTCATCAACAGCCACCAGGGAGGTCCCACCCCTACCGCCACCCAACCCCCGCCTGGCTCGTGGCGAGTGGACTACTACAACGGCAGAAACTTCGAATCATATGCCTCCACAGACTACGAGACAAGCGCCTTTATCTCTCACAATTGGGGCACCAGTAGCCCAGGCCACAGCGTGGGCTTCGATAACTTCTCCATCCGCTACGAGCGCACCGCATACTTCGGCGAATCCGGGGATTGGAAGTTCACCATCCGCTCTGATGACGGCTTCCGGCTCTACATAGACGGCCAACTCGTGGCCCAGGAATGGTGGGACGGCTGGCACGACGTAGGCCCTACCCGATACCTGACCGCCGGGAACCACCAGGTGAAGCTCGAATACTTTGAAGGCTCGGGCAACGCCAAGGTGGAACTGTCCTGGGCACGTTACACACCACCAGCAACACCTACTCGCACCGCCACCCAACCCCCACCAGGCTCGTGGCGAGTGGACTACTACAATGGCAGAAACTTTGACTCGTATGCCTCAACAGACTATGAGACAAGTGCCTTTATCTCTCACGACTGGGGTACCGGTAGCCCAGGCCACGGCGTGGGCTCCGATAACTTCTCCATCCGCTACGAGCGCACCGCGTCCTTTGGCGAGTCCGGGGATTGGAAGTTCACCGTCCGCTCCGACGATGGCTTCCGCCTGTACGTAGACGGCCAGCTCGTGGCCCAGGAATGGTGGGATGGCTGGCACGACGTGAGCCCTACCCGATACCTGAACGCCGGTAACCACCAGGTCAAACTCGAATACTTTGAAGGCTCAGGCAACGCCAAGGTGGAGTTGTCCTGGACACGTTACACGCCGCCGCCAACGCCTACTTCTCAGCCCGACACTGAAAAGCCCGTTGTGAACTGGGTTGCACCAGTTGGCAACGAACAAGTGTATCCCGTCAGAGACGAAGTAATCCTATTGGAGGTCAGTGCAACCGACAATGTGGCTGTTTCCAGAGTTCGATTCTACCGCTGGGACGCAGTGAACCCGCGGTTCTGCGAAATTGGTGAAGACTACACTGCCCCCTACCAGGCGAGTCTTGATTGCCGTACGCTAAACTACGGCTGGAATCAGGTGTTTGCAGAGGCTTACGACACAGCTGGAAATGTGTCAGATTGGAAATGGATCTGGCTCGACCGAGCTAGTCCCAAGCCTGATCTACATCCTTACGCCCCTGAGGGCTACCCCTATCCGGTTGTGCCCTCATCCATCCTGGGCACGCACGAGGTTAACACTCTTTATGCCGGCCGGCCCACCTACTTCGACTGGTATTTCATTAACAGCGGCAATGCAACCGCTTCGGGGGGCTTTTACGTAGAACTCTGGGTGGATAACACGAGACACATACGTTATCCTTATTCTGATTACTGTGTCGGCTGCTGGGGAGGATTCGATGATTGGGCCATAGTCATCAACACATCCGGTTGGCACACGGTCCGGTTGAGCGTGGACCCCGACAACACAGTACATGAGTCAAACGAGAACAACAATGTCTGGGAAAGTCAATTCTACTGGGAAAGTGTAGCAACGCTAACCGCTACTCCCACTTGGACCCGGACGCCGACATCTACTCCAACCCGCACTCGGACACCAACAGTTACACCGACCAAAACAAATACCCCTACTCGTACACCGACCAACACGTCCACCCCCACGTTTACTCCGACCAAAACGCTCACGCACACACCAACGCGCACATCTACGCCGGTTAGGACTAATACGTCTACCTGCACACCGACCAAGACGTCCACCCCAATGTTTACTCCGACTGCCACGCCCCCACAGACGCCAACACGCACATCTACACTAACCAGGACGCCCACGGTGACACCCACCTTGTCCAACCAGCCATACTATGTGGACGTGATCGCCCATCCGTCGAACATACCCGCTGATGGCCTCTCCATATCCACAGTGTCGGCGTTGGTGCAAGATGAGGAAGGCAATTCTGTCCGAGATGGCACGCTTATTGGGTTTACTACGAACTTTGGAATGTGGGTCGAGACTGGCACGACCGTTTACACCAGTGCGACCAAAAGCGGCATTGCGATCGCACATCTGCGGGCTGACACGGTTCCGCGCACCGCCGAAGTCTGGGCCTATACAGAGAATGGTCGTGGCGATTTCACCTACGTGATCTTCCAAGCGTTGTTGAAGGTGTACCTGCCGGTTATCCTGCGTCCCTAAGGGGCTCGCCGTGCAGAGATGACCTCAATTCAAGATCCCAGATAGTGATAGTACAGCGCTTAGAGCAGTCTATATGTGGGGGTAGTGGTCATCTACCCCTAGTTCATTTCTCAACTTTTTGACACAAACTCCACGACGTGATATACTCTGCACCGATAGCGGAGCAAACATTGCGCGCGAGAAGGGGACAAGGCCGCCTGCCCTGTCTATGAAACCACAAGGAGGTCGAGACCAAATGGACGCCGCACAGAAAAGTTCGATTCGGACCTGGGCAATCATCATGATCGTGTACGTCATCGCGGCGGCTGTTGTGCTGTTTTTGCTGTGGCAGGTGTTGGTTCCGGCCTGGCCCAAGGCCTCCGTGTTTGCCAACGTGCTCATCACGGCGGCAGCGGCCATTGCCTGCACCGCCTTCGGCTATTTCGCCGGCTTTTACCTGCTCAACGCGGAGAACATGCAGAAATTGGCCACCGCCATTGGCGGGTTCGTGAGTGGTATCACAGTGGCCAAGTTCGAGGAGTGGCGCAACGCCATCGCCGCAACCGTTAACCCCGAGATGTCCGCAGTCTTAGGGGCAATCATCGTGTTGGGGGTGGGCGGCCTGGTGGTAGGCATCTGGGCGGGAGCCAACGCCAAGAAGCAAGTCGAAGGGGTCGAACGGGGTCTTGTTCCAGAACCCGGTCCCAGTCGTGGGTTGCTCGATATCACTCGCGAGGCCTTTCGCTAAACACTATTTCTGCGAGGCACGGCAGAAGTCCCGTCGCGCTTATGGCATAGGCGCGATTTGTATCAGTCGTGGTGGGGGTCGCGGCTCAGCGTAGCATGGCCGGAGACGATCCGGAACATACGGCCCGCCGTTCTCTGATTGGAGAACGGCGGGCTTTCTCGTTCCCGGGCGATGCCTGTAGGGGGGACAGGTCTGAGACCTGCCCCTACCTGGGCGATCGTTGCCAACCCATCTGCGTCGGATTTGTTTCTGTGCCTGGAAGGGCGGTGTAGGGGCATTCCTTGTGGATGCCTCTGTCCCCAGGGCAGGCACAAGGCCTGCCCCTACAGGCTACAGGCCCCGCCATCGAATGGAATCGCCCGTGTGCGATGGATCGTATTATTAAACCCGCGGCGCGGGTTTCCCACCCCTTGCCGTCGGTTTCTAACCGACGACGCGTTCGCGGGATTCTTCATTTCCACCTGCATCCCTTGTCGATGCCTCTGTCCCCCGGGCAGGCACAAGGCCTGCCCCTACCGTGTCCATTGTTCACCGGAGAGGCGACCCGGCGGGTCGCCCCTACCGCCGTTTCCATCCCATCTAGTCGGGATTCTTTGTATTCATTAATAGCCCCGTCGCACGTGGAGGTCAAAACTGCGCATTTTATGAAGGGCGTTCAATTTGCCAAAGCAGCATCCTTGTGCTATACTATTTTTGCAGATCCCCTGAGAGATCTGCTATCCAGCACGCCTCCTGACTAGCCAGGCGTGCCACTTATTGTCTTGACGCTATGCGGAAAGCAAAGGTGGTTCCTGGTTGGGAAGAGGGTGGCGGACGAATAAAACGAAGGAGGATATCGTGACTGTTGTTTCCATGAAGGCCCTGTTAGAAGCAGGCGTCCACTTTGGCCACCGCAGCCAGCGATGGCACCCCAAAATGCGCCCGTTCATTTTCACTGAGCGCAATGGCATCCACATCATTGATCTCCAGCAAACGTTGACTCGCTTGGAGGAGGCCTACAACTTCATCCGCGACCAGGCTGCCGAAGGCGGCACAGTGCTCTTCGTGGGCACGAAGAAACAGGCCCAGGAGACCATCGCCAGCGAGGCGCAACGCTGTGGGATGCCTTATGTCAACCAACGTTGGCTGGGCGGCACTTTAACCAACTTCCGCACCATCCGGCAGCGGGCGGATTATCTGCTGGAGTTGGAAGCGCAAAAGGCACGGGGCGAGTTCGACCTGCTCCCAAAGAAAGAGGCCTTGTGGAAGGAGCGCGAACTCAGCAAACTGCAGCGGCGTTTGGGCGGGCTGAAGAACATGTACTATCTCCCCAGTGCTCTTTTCATCACGGACGTTCGCCGCGAGGCCATTGCCATCAAAGAGGCAAACACCCTAGGCATTCCGGTTGTGGCTATGGTAGATACCAACTGTGACCCAGATCCCATTGATTATGTCATCCCTGCCAACGATGATGCGATCCGCGCCATCAGGTTAATCACCTCGGTCATAGCCAATGCGGTCATCGAGGGCCAGGGTATGCGCGGCGTCATCATGGCCGAGGAGGGCGCGGAAGCAGTGGAAGCGCCCGTCTCAGCAGAAGGGCTGCCCAGGGTTTTCTCGCCCGAGGAGGAGGTCATTGAAGAGGAGGTCCCCATCTCGATTGAGGGATTGCCCAGAGTCTTCTCGCCAGAGCCCGACGAAGAAGCGAATCCCCAAGACGAAGAGCAGGCCGAGAAAGAGCATTCCAGCCTGGCATAATCTAAGAGGGCGGACTGTACTCATACAGTCCGCCTTACAGTGATAATATCGGAATCAAAGGAGAACGATGAACATCACGACCGACATGGTCAAACAACTCCGCGAAATGACCGGCGCGGGGATTTTAGACTGCAAGAAAACGTTAGAGGCTACTAACGGCGATATGGAAAAGGCCGCCGCCATACTTTACAAAAAGGGATTGGCACAAGCCGCTAAGAAGGCCGATCGCGAGGCCAAAGACGGCGTGATTGGCGTCTATGTGCATAACACGCAGAAATTGGTGGGGTTGGTGGAATTGAACTGCGAGACCGATTTCGTCTCGCGCCTGGACGAGTTCCGCGCACTCGCCCGCGACCTGGCTATGCAGGTGGCAGGATACCATCCTCTCTACCTGCGCGTCGAGGATATACCAGAGGAGGTGCTCCTCGCCCAGCGGCAACTTATCCGCGCTGAGTTGGCAGATAGTTCCAAATCAGAGGGCGAAAAAGGCCTGCTTGTGGAAAGCCGCCTTAAGAAATGGTTTGAGGAAGTGGTTCTCTTGGAGCAACACTTCTTCCGCGATGAGAACAAGACAGTGCGCGATGTCCTAAATGAGGCTATCGCCAAATTTGGTGAGAATGTCGTGTTGCGCCGCTTCGTGCGCTTTGAGTTGGGCGAATAACGAAGCCAAGCACATGGGAGAATAACCCACATGGCGAAGGTCAAATACAGGCGCATCTTGTTAAAGATGGGCGGCGAAGCCATGGCCGGTAAGTCAGGATATGGCATCGATCCAGTCGTCGTGGACGGAGTTTCCGCACAGATCAGGAACGTCCGCGACCTAGAAGTGCAAGTGGCTATTGTCGTCGGGGCTGGGAACATCTGGCGCGGCAGGGATGGCTTGGCCCGCGGGATGGACCGGGCTACCGCCGACTACATTGGCATGCTGGCCACCGTGATGAATTCACTGGCCCTGCAGGATTCGCTGGAGCGCATGGGGGTCGAAACGCGGGTGCAGACAGCCATCGAGATGCGCGCGGTGGCAGAGCCATATATCCGGCGGCGGGCTATCCGGCATTTGGAGAAGGGTCGCGTGGTCATCTTCGGCGCGGGGACCGGTAACCCGTATTTCACTGCTGATACCGCTGCTGCTCTGCGGGCAATGGAAATTGACGCCGAAGTCCTACTGAAAGCCACCAAAGTAGATGGCATATACGACTGTGACCCGGTCACTAATCCGAACGCGAAACGGTTCGAACATCTGAGTTACATAGAGGCGCTGAATTTGGGCGTCCAGGTAATGGACTCGACTGCTCTATCGCTCTGCATGGACAATGACCTACCCATCATCGTCTTCAAACTAAGCGAGCCACGTAGCATCGAGAGAGTAGTATTGGGTGACAACATCGGCACTATCGTCTGCCGATGAGGTAGCACGGAAACAACCCCTTACGATTCGAACACACGGAGACTGATGATGAGCGATGAAGCCCTGCTCGTGCTAATGGAGGCCTCAGAACGCATGGAAAAGGCGGTCGAGGCACTGCGCGCGGATCTACTGAGCATCCGCACGGGGCGTGCCTCACCTGCCCTCGTCGAGCGCCTCAAAGTGGACTATTACGACTCTCCCACCCCGCTTAATCAGCTCGCTACTATCTCGGTGCCTGAACCGAGACTGATCGTCATCCGCCCGTGGGATCCCAACGTGATAAGCAATATCGAAAAGGCGATCCTGAAGTCCGATCTGGGACTCACGCCAATCAACGATGGGCGACTAATTCGTTTGAACATTCCTCCGCTCACCGAAGAGCGAAGGCAGGAACTGGTAAAACTCGTGAATCGTCGTGTGGAAGAGGGGCGCGTGGCCATCCGCAACATCCGGCGCGACACCCTAGAGGACCTACGCAAGTTGGAAAAAGACAAACTCATCTCAGAGGATGAGTTCTACAAGGCGAAGGACGACCTCCAAGAACTCACCGACGAATACATCGAGAAAATTGATACATTGGGCCAGCAGAAGCAAGACGAGATTATGGAAATCTAACCGAGTAGGAGGAGGATGGGTTATCCAGAGGAAACGGCGTCGGCAAAAGAACTGAAGGTTGTCCCCGTTCATGTGGCCATCATCATGGACGGTAACGGCCGTTGGGCCCAGCAGCGTGGCCTGCCCCGCACTGCAGGACACCGCGCCGGTACTGAGAACATCCGCACCGTCTTACAAGCCGCCGTTGATTTCGGCATCCAATATCTCACCTTATTCGCTTTCTCCACGGAGAACTGGGGACGCCCTGCGGAGGAAGTGCGGGCGTTGATGATGCTCTTGGAGCAGGTGATCGATCGCGAGTTGGCTGAACTGCATGCCAAAGGGGTGCGATTGCGCCATCTGGGCCGGCTCGATGCCCTGCCCAGCAAACTGCAAGAGAAGATCCAGCATGCCTTGGAACTCACCAAAGACAATACGCGCATCAGCGTGAACATCGCCTTCAACTATGGAGGGCGGATGGAAATAGTGGAGGCGGTGCGCCGCATGATGCATGAGGGCGTGAGGCCTGATGAAGTGACAGAGGAGACTCTGAGCAAATACCTCTTCACTGCAGGTCTCCCTGACCCCGACCTTATCATCCGTACTGCCGGTGAGATGCGCCTCAGCAATTTTCTCATCTGGCAGGCTGCGTACGCGGAATACTATTCCACCCCTACTTACTGGCCAGACTTTGGACGAGAGGAGCTTTACAAGGCATTGCTTGCTTATGCTCAACGCGACAGGCGTTTCGGGTTGCTCAAGCCTGCGTCTTAGAAGCAGTGGGAAGGCTCTCGTTATGCTACGCACGCGGGTTTTAACCGCCGTCATCGCCATACCCATAGTCCTCGCCGTTGCCTACCTGGGCGGTTGGTGGTTCTATCTGCCCTTGGCTGCTATTCTACTCCTAGGCGGACATGAATTCTGCGCCCTGATGCGTTCCGCCGGTTACAATCCATCTGAACCCGCCTGTCTGGGCCTCATTGCCGCGCTCCTGATAGATGCTATTTTCCCTGGCTATCGGATTGGGCGCTTTGCATTAGTCGCCACCATTGCCATAGAGGCCACCCGACATATTGTCCGCAACCAAACGAAGGGCTTCTTGGTGAACTGGGCTCTCATGTTGACCGGAGCGCTTTATGTGGGCGGATTGGGCAGCCATTTCATCACGTTGCGGGCGTTGCCAGGTGGCTTTGGATGGCTGGCGTTGGCTGCCATACCCACCTGGGTATGCGATAGCGCTGCCTATTTTGTTGGCACCAGTAGGGGGAGACAAGGCTTCTTCACCACCATTAGCCCACACAAGACTTGGGAGGGTTTTATCGGAGGGTGGTTCAGCGGGGCGATAGCGGCTGTGGGAGCAGGGCTCTTTTTGAAACTGACGCTTGCGCAAGCCATTGTGCTAGGGTTAATACTTCCACTTGCGGCCACATTTGGCGATCTGGCCGAGTCGTTGCTGAAACGACAGGTAGGAGCCAAGGACTCCGGGACGTTTTTCCCGGGTCATGGGGGTGTGTTGGATCGAGCGGATAGTTTGCTGTTTGTAGTGCCCCTGGTCTATTATTATCTCATATGGATCGTGGGCATTACGGCAAGGTAGTCTTTGGGTAGAAAAGGACTATGGTCATCGAAGGGATAACGCTCATCTCGATCCTCTCACTGCTGAACCTGATACTGGCTTCGGCCAACGTGATCATCGCCTTTTCACTGTTGGTCTATATCCTGACGCAGAACTATCACAGCGCGGTGGCGAGAGCCTTCTGTGCGTTGATGACCTTCGTGCTGATCGTCTTCGCTGTGGATGTGATCACCCCGAATGTGGTCTCCACAGAGGATATGATCCGTTGGATGCGCTTGCAATGGCTGGGTATCGCCTTCGTTCCCGCCGCGTGCTTGCATTTCTCCGATACCATGCTACAAACGACCAACTCGATTTCCACTGTGCGCCGGGCTTTGGTGGTTCTGGGCTATCTGGCTAGTGGCGCTTTCTTCGCCTTGGCTGCCGGGAGCGATTTGATCGTGCACGATGGCGTGCGTATGGGATACATTGACCATCTCGCTCCCGGACCACTGTTCAACCTATTTACCTTCTATTTCTTCACCTGCGTTTTGATTGGCGTGGTGAACATCTTTCGGGCCCGGCAACGGTGCCTTACCTCCACCTCCCGGCGTCGCATGGGCCGCCTGACGGTGGCAATTGCTGCACCAGGGTTGGGAGTTTTCCCTTACTTGCTGGTAGCCACCCTGGCTGGTCGGGTTCCAACTCAAATTGTGTTGGCCCTCGCCCTGCTCAGCAATGTGGGCATTGCTCTGATGAACATCGTGATTGCCTACACCGTCGCCTTCCAGGGCGTATTCACCCCCGATCGGGTCATCAAGCACAACCTCATCCACTACCTCCTGCGCGGGCCATTGGTGGCCTCGGCTGTCATACTCGCTGTGCTGGTGATCCCCCGTGTGGAGCGTATCCTGGGTCTGCCGCGCGACACCGTGCTCATTTTCACCGTTGCCATTGGCATCGTGCTCTTCCAGGTGTTTATTAACGTCGCCAAGCCTTATATTGATCGCCTTATCTATCGCAAAGATCGCGACGAGATCACCTGGATACAGCAATTGGACACACGCCTGCTCACGAGTTCTGACCTGGAGCAGATTTTGGAGAACGTGCTCATCGCGTTATGCGATCTCCTGCGAGCACCGAGCGGTTTCGTTTTGGCTATTGACGATGATGGGCCACGAATGCGCGTCTTTTGCGGCCCCCAACGCATCGCCAATGCTTTTATAGAGAAGAGCGATGTCCGGGCACTACTAGCGGAGTTCAACGCCCAGCCACGGGAAGAAGGAACCAGCCCAGTGGCGGAGATATTGATCCGTGACGGTTATTGGCTGCTACCTCTGCGGACCGAAAACGGCCAGGCTACTTTGGGCATTCTGGGGGTTCGTCGCCGAGGCGCGCCTGACCTGAGCGATGAACAGATGGAAATCGTGGCCGGATTGGTGGGACAGGCGGAGCTGGCTCTATATGATATTCAGTTGCAGCGCGAAGTATTTGATGCACTGCAACACATTGTCCCCGAAATCGACCAGTTGCAACGGCTGCGGAGTCTGCCGCCATACCTCAGTCCGGTGCCGGTGGGGCGCGGCGGAGGTAGTGTGATCTCGGATCCAGAGTTCCAGAAGATAGTGAAGGACGCACTCAGCCACTACTGGGGAGGCCCGCGACTTACGACAAGCCCGCTCCTGCAATTGCGCACAGTGCAAGAGGCGATGGAGAAAAGCGGCGGTGTACCGTCGCGTGCTCTGCGCGCCGTATTGAAAGAAGCCATCGAACGGCTGAAACCCGACGGTCCTCGCAGCATGACCGCCGCAGAATGGGTGCTGTACAACATCCTGGAGATGAAGTATATCCAGGGCCGACGCATTCGAGAGATAGCAGATCGCATGGCGATCAGTGAGCCAGATTTCTATCGCAAGCAGCGCGCAGCCATCGAGGAATTAGCGAAGACCCTGGCAGCAATGGAACTGGAACGCACCGGCCAGGCGTCGGCAAGTTAGACCTGTGCCAGGAGCGCTGCTCTTGACAGACTACGGAGAATCGCTATACTTCGCAGGTAATTGGCTATGGGCATTTACGATCTGACTGTCACGATCTGGCCGGGAATGCCAACCTGGCCAGGAGAGGAGGACATTCGCCTGGATCCGGTGTCCCGCATATCGCTTGGTGATGTAGCCAATGTCTCTCGATTAGCCCTTGGGACGCACACCGGCACGCACGTAGATGCACCCTGGCACTTTCACGACGCAGGCCCTACAGTAGACCAACTGCCCTTGGAGGTACTGGTAGGAGAAGGGTACGTGGCAGATATGGGTCAGACTGCGCAGATAGGGCCAGAGGAATTGAGACAGGCCAAGATCCCGGCAGGTGTCACGCGACTCCTGCTTAAAACCACGAATTCGAGGTACTGGGCTCATGACAAAGGGGGGTTTCAGAAGGACTTCGTTGCTGTCACTCCAGAGGGAGCGCAGTGGATTGTAGAGCGGGGTATCCGCCTGATCGGGATCGATTATCTTTCTGTTGAGCGCTTTGGTTCTTTGGACCACGCTGTCCATCGCACTTTCGCCACACAGGGCGTGATCGCAATCGAGGGGCTGAATTTAGGTGAAATACCGGCTGGCTGGTATCAGATTCTGTGCTTGCCACTCAAGATCGCGGGCGCAGATGGCGCGCCAGCCCGGGTAATCGCTGTGGGCCCCTTGAACAGGAAATAAGAGTCAAACAACCAGAAGGAGGCAAAGGAAAATGGCTTTCAAAATCACAGAGGACTGCATTTCTTGTGCCGCATGCGAATCCGAGTGCCCCAACCAAGCCATCAGCGAGGGCGACGAGATCTTCGTGATTGACCCGAACAAGTGCACGGAATGCGTGGGCTTCTTCGAGACGCAGCAGTGCGCGGCTGTGTGTCCTGTGGACGCCTGTGTGCCTGACCCGGCCCACGAGGAAACACACGAGCAATTGCTGGCCAAGTTCAAGAAATTGCATCCCGATAAACAACCGAAATAGGGTGCCCAAGGTGGGTGGTCCTGAATGCAGCGGGCCACCCACTTTTTGTTGTTTTCTCGAAAGGGTTTTGTTGATGTGTGCAAACTTCGCTTCCAGATCGCGCATAAGAACTCTGTCAACACGGCTTGTGCACGGGCAGAAATGCGACTATAATAGAAAGTAAGATGTGAAACCATTGCCCTGCGGAGGGTGGTGATGATTAAGAAAAGACCTTCGGGCAAAAAGAACACCGTGTTGGTCACCTTCGAACTCCCCCCTGCAATCTGGGCCGAGACCGTTCACCTGGTCGGTGACTTCAATGATTGGAATCAAACCTCGCACCCTCTCAAACGAGGCCGCGACGACGATACCTGGCAGATCACCCTAGAATTGGAGCGTGGGCGCGAATATCAGTTCCGCTATTTGGTTAACGGCACCGACTGGCACAACGACTGGGACGCAGATAAATATGTGCCCAATCCCTTTGGCGGAGATAACTCAGTTGTCGTAACATAGCCCACATCTCCACCACTTCACTAGGCCGCCTGGCCTGTCTAACGAGATCTTAGGCTCTTGGGCATCGGCATGGGGCTAAAGATGAACACCTTGCAGCGCACCATCGCCCGGATGGCGCAGTTCCTGGCCGACACGCTGGCTGCGCTCACCGGACTCTACTACTCAAAAAAATACGCTGCTATCGTGAAGCGATTGGGCCTGGCAGGGCCTGGCGAGGCAGCGGATGGACGGCGCGGTTTCATCATCATCCAGATTGACGGCCTCTCCCACGAGGCCCTGCAAGCAGCGCTGGAAGCCGGCATCATGCCACACACGAGGAAAATGCTGGAGCGCGGCCACTTGCGTTTGAGTCGCTGGCGCTGTGGACTGCCCAGCACCACTCCCGCGGCCCAGGCTGGCATCCTATTTGGCAACAACGAGGACATCCCCGGTTACCGATGGTATGACAAGCGTCGTCGTACGCCAGTGGTAGCGAAAAGCCCGAACGATATGGGTGAGGTACAAGCACGCCTCTCCGCGAGCCGTCCGGGTATTCTCCAGGGGGGCCTCAGTTCTGGCAACGTTTTCGATGGCGATGCCAGCGTCTCTCTCTCCACGTTGGGGGCTATCAACGAGCGCCGCTTGTTTGAGAGCGTACGCGGGTTGGGGTTCTTGATGCTTTTCCTGCTCAACCCCTGGCGTGCGCTGAGGATGGGGTTCCTGAGCGTTCGGGAGTATGTGGTGGCGGCTTTGGAGCGTATCAAAGCCCGGTTCCGCCTAGGTCGCCCAGTGCCTCTCGTGGACCTTCATCCCTGGGTGCGAGTTTTCAGCAACGTTATTCTCTCCGAATTGCAGACCTTCGCAGTGCAGATCGATATCTACCGGGGCACACCCGCAATTTACAGCACCTACTACGGCTACGACGAGACGGCACATCACCACGAAGTCAGTTCCACAGCGGCCCGCCGCTCCCTACGCGACATTGATGCCCACATCCATCAGATTGACCGCTTGCGCCGCGCCCGATTGAATCGCGATTACGACTTATACATTCTCTCCGATCACGGGCTCACTCCGGCGCATCCCTTCGCCTGGCTCTATGGCGAAACGTTAGGCCAGTTCATCGCCCGTCAAATCGGCAAACCCATGCGCCTAGCAGAAACAGACGACGGAGAAAACCAGGCTGGGGTACACGCACAGTACCTTCTGGAAGAACTGCGGGCCATCGAGGCTAACCTTGGAGAACGGGGAGCCATCATCGCGCACGCACTGTATCGGCTGGCCGAAAAGCGTCTCACCCAACCCGGAGACCAAACGACCCGGCATGTCGATCGGGCCAATGACATTGTGGTGAGAAACTCTGGCTCGCTTTCCCACGTGTACTTCAATGTCACGGATGCACAGATGGAGTTGAGCCAGGTGATGGAGGTCTTCCCTGAACTCATCCCGCGCTTGGTGCTGCACGAAGGGATCTGGTTGGTGGCCGGACGCGAGGGAAACGAGGTAGTGGTCATAGGAAAAGAAGGCATCCTGCGCCTCGGCGTCGGCTATCGTGTTCACGGCCAAAATCCGCTACGCCTCCTACCTGAACCGGAATGGGCAGCGGATCAGATCCGGCGACTGCTGTTCTTCCCACACAGTGGCGATCTCATTGTCTTCGGGCACTATGACCCCGCGACGAACACGGTCGTGTCTTTCGAGGAGCAGTGGGCAGCACACGGCGGATTGGGTGGGCCACAAGACTACCCTTTCATCATGTACCCTGATAGGGTGCAATGGGATTTCGAAGGCGTGCGGAATGCCGAAGAACTATACGGTTACTTCGCCAGTAGGTATGGTATTGCAGAACCTCTCGCGATGAGCATAGCGACCCCCATTCCGGCAACGTAAGGCGGGACTGGAGAAAGATATGGCATGCAAGAGACCATTATTCTGACAGCAATTGGCACTGTGGAGAACGATTTCACGGACGAGGTGCCGGAGGATTGGGAAACCCGTCCCAGCCGCATCGTGATCCGGCCCGACCTGGAGCCGGCTTTGGATGGCATAGAGGGCTTCTCCCATCTGATTATCCTCTGGTGGCTGCACCGTGCCCATGGACCATTCCAGTTGCGGGTTCATCCCGAACAGCGCGAGGATACGCCCCTGGTGGGCTTTTTCGCCACCCGCACACCTAACCGCCCTAACCCCATTGCCATCAAGCCCGTACGCCTCCTGCGCCGCGAGGGGAACGTGCTCATCGTCGAGGGACTGGACGCATTGGACGGCAGCCCGGTGATAGATATCAAACCCTACCTGGTGCGTGGCGATCTCGTGCCCGAGGCTACGGTGCCGCGGTGGCTGCGCGAGTTGTGGGCAGCACATGATGCGGAGAGAAGCCAACAGGGGCTTAACAAGGGGCTTAAGCCCCTTGTTGGGCATGGTTGCTATAAGAGGAGGTTCATCTGATGCCAACGGATCGAGTGAGTTTCTACGTCAACGATGAACTCTGCGAGGTGGAAATTGGTCCACACACCACCCTCTTGGAGATACTGCGCGACCGATTACACCTCACAGGGACCAAGGAAGGCTGTGGACAGGGACATTGCGGAACGTGCACGGTCATCGTGAACGGCAAAGCGGTGCGATCGTGCACCTTCTTGGCGAAGCGCCTGGAGGGTGCGCGAGTGCGCACCATTGAGGGCCTGGCCAAAGGGGGTGAACTACACCCTGTCCAGCGGGCTTTTGTCGAGCACGGGGCGGTCCATTGCGGCTTCTGTACCCCCGGGGCGATTATGTCCGCGGTGGCACTTCTGGAGGCCAATCCCCATCCGTCCGAAGAAGATATCAAGAAGGCGCTGGAACGCAACCTATGTCGCTGCACCGGCTACGTGCGGATCATCCGCGCAATTGAGGCAGCGGCACAGGCGCAGCGTGCCATGCCCCTACCGCCCTCCATTCCAGAGATCAAGCCTCCGTTACGCACAGTCGGACGTCCTCTGCCGCGCCCGGATGCCGAAGCCAAAGTGAAGGGCGAGGCGCTCTTCGCCGCTGACCTGTACTTCGATAATATGCTCTACGCTGCGGTGCTGCGGAGCGCTTACGCCCACGCCCGACTGCTGAAGGTGGATACGTCCAGGGCGAAAAGCATGCCCGGCGTGGTAGCGGTGCTCACGGCAGAGGACGTGCCGGGCTCAAAGGTGCACGGTGTCTCACGGCCCGACTGGCCTGTGCTGGCCTACGACAAGGTTCGTTACGTGGGTGATGCGGTGGCATTGGTACTCGCGGAGACAGAGGCCCAGGCGCGGGCAGCCACAGAGGCGATTGCCGTGGAGTACGAGCCCCTGCCAGTGGTATCCTCGCCTGAGGAGGCAATAGCCCCCGACGCTCCGCAGATCCACGAAGGCGGCAACCTGCTCAAACACATCGAAGTGCGACGCGGAGACGTGGCGGCGGGCTTCGCCAGTGCCGATGTGGTGATCGAGCGCGAGTACCGCACCCCCACCACTGAGCACGCTTTCCTGGAGCCAGAGGCGGCTGTGGCCCGCTTGGATGAGCATGGGACGCTGGTGCTCTATGTCGGCTCACAGATACCCTTTGCGGACCGGCGCCAGGTGGCAGCATCGCTGGGCATCCCCGAAGAGCAGGTGCGCGTGGTGCACACCTGGGTAGGTGGTGCCTTCGGCGGCAAGGAGGATATCGCGGGCCAGATTCACGCTGCACTCGGGGCCTGGGTTACTCACCGCCCGGTCAAATTGGTCTATTCGCGCCAGGAGTCTATCATCAGCCATCCCAAACGCCACGCCACTGTGATCCGGCTTAAGACAGGCGCAAGGCGAGACGGCAGGCTAGTCGCCCTGGAAGCCCACATCTTGGGTGATACGGGGGCATACGCCTCTCTGGGCGAACACGTCATGACTCGCACCGCCACCCATGCCGCCGGGCCCTATGATGTCCCTAACGTTTTCATCGAGTGCAATGCGATGTACACCAATAACCCTCCCGCTGGGGCCTTCCGCGGCTTCGGCGTGCCCCAGTCGAATTTTGCCATCGAGAGCCAGATGGACATCTTAGCGGAGGAATTGGGCCTCTCGCCGTTTGCTATCCGGCGCATCAACGCCCTGCGCGTTGGGGGGACGACGGCGACCGGCCAGGTACTTCGAGAGAGCGTGGGCCTTATGGAGACGATAGACCGGGTCGAGGCAGAGATGGCGAAATATCCCACACCGGAGCCGAACGGTGAGTGGCGACGAGGGTGGGGCATAGCCTGTGCCTACAAAAATGTGGGGTTAGGCGGTGGCGTGGATGACAGCGCAGGGGCTGTGGTAGAGATTGATGAGGAAGGGAACGTATCCATATATACCGGAGCCGCCGAAGTAGGCCAGGGATTGCCGGTCATATTACCGCAGATTGTGGCCGAAGAATTGGGCGTGGATTACCGCCAGGTCAAGGTCGTCCTGGGCGACACCGCGCTGACGCCCGACGGTGGTCCCACCACCGCCTCGCGCCAGAGCTTCATCACCGGCAATGCCGTGCGCAGGGCCGCCATTCAGGCCCGCGAATCGTTGTCCGGCGCAGTGGCAGAGGCCTGGGATGTGCCGCCAGCGATGTTGGTCTTCGCTGACGGACAGGTGCGGGCCGGGGAGCGGACGATGTCGCTGGCCGAGGCAGCCAGGTTGGCCAAGGCCGAGGGCCGGTCCCTGCGCGCCCATGCCTCTTATACCCCGCCCAAGACGGTCCCCCTGGGTCAGCCAGGCGATATGCATTTCGCCTTTGGCTACGCCACCCAGGCTGCTGAGGTGGAGGTCAACGTCCGAACCGGCGAGGTGCGTGTGCGGCGGGTCATCGCCGCCCACGACGTAGGTCGGGCGCTCAATCCCATAGCAGTGAGCGGACAGATTGAGGGGGGTGTGGTGATGGGCATTGGCCAGGCGCTATTGGAAGAACTGGTGTTGCACCAAGGAGTGCCTCAGAACACCAACCTGCGGACTTACCGCATTCCCACTGTCACAGATGTGCCGGAAATAGTCCCCATCCTGGTCGAAGATCCCGCTGCCGATGGGCCCTACGGGGCGAAAGGCGTGGGGGAGATACCCTCCATCCCCACCGCAGCCGCGATCATCAACGCCATTTACCACGCTTGCGGGGCCCGGGTGTACCGCTTGCCCGCCACGCCAGAACGAGTGCGAGAGGCGCTATCCGCTGCGGGAGCAAGGTCCAAACCAGCATAGGAGAGAGGCGACCATCGTCGTTGGCATCTGCACGATCAAACTGCATATCCCCGGCAACCACTCGCTCAAGGACAAGCGTCAGGTGCTCAAGTCGCTCCTGGCACGGGTGCGCAAGGAGTTCAACGTCTCCATCGCCGAGGTGGAAGGCAACGACCTGTGGCAGATGGCAGTGATCGGCGTGGCCTGCGTGAGCAACGATGCTTCTCACGCCCATGCCACGCTGACCAAAGTGGTGGAGTTCATCGAGCGCGTCCGCCCGGACGTGCAGGTGGTGGATTTCACGACGGAGATTATGTAAAATAGAGCCGCAGACCACCTCGAGAACACGTCGCAATTGGGCAAAGGACCGCCAAAATGGTATAATTGATTGCAAAACCAGTCATTCCCATGGAGGGGCAGAAGATGGAAATTCACGAACTGATTGTCGAGATGAAATTGCTTGAGCGTCGCTTGACCCTCTATGAAGAGAAGTATGGCGTTCTCAGCGAAGACTTCTACGCTGCCCTCATGGCAGGAGAGTTGGAACGCTACGACGCTTTCGATGAGACGCGTGCCGATTTCAGCCGGTGGAAGGGGATTTACGAGACATGGCTACGCCGCAAAGAAGCCTACACCGAGCAAATCCGGCAACGTGAACTGGCTGAGGCTCTGCGTGTTCAGCCTGCCTACTGAAGATGACTGACAATCCCCTGAAGTCACTGACCAACTACAGTCGCTTTGTAGCCGAGTTGCTTCATCGTCCCACTGTGGAGCGCTCCACGGTGGCAGTTTGGTCTGACAGTCGGTACACGGGTGTGGCTGAAGGAGAGGTGTTTTTCTCGAACGGCATCCGGTTACGTTTGCGGGAGGAACTGGATTTCGACGCGGGTTTGATCACGGCGTATGGTTATGAAGTCTATCGGGGCGCAGAACGGCTGTATTGGTACGATGACTTTCCCCATCCGCATGATCCAGATTTGGCTTCGACGTTTCCCCATCACAAGCATGTGCCCCCTGACATCAAGCACCACCGCGTTCCTGCGCCGGAGATGAGTTTCACTCAGCCCAATCTACCTGCGCTCATTCGCGAGATCGAAGAGCTCAGGGGGCTTAAGCAGAGAGCACCAAATTCGTCGCCGGGAGCATGGGCCTAACCTGCCTTCGACGGTAGGTACCACGGGGCCTTGTGCAGAGTTTGACTCTGGTTGGCAGATGGCAGTGGTCGGCGTGGCCTGCGTGAGCAATGACGCTTCTCACGCCCATGCCACATTAACCAAAGTCGTGGAGTTCATCGAGCGCGTCCGCCCGGACGTGCAGGTGGTGGATTTCTCGACGGAGATTATGTAAAATATGGCCGGGTTAGATTCTCTTCACAGTGGTACTACCCTAGGCAGCTCCCCAGAGCTCCGGAGGGATGCAGACAAGGGACAGCAGAACTGAGAATTCTCGTGGAGATCACTGGCATAGCCCTCCAGGCAGACAGCGCCTAACCGCTCACCGCAGCCAACCACGCTAATCGCGCGCCGAATTCGAAACTTGTTGTTGTGGACTGCTTTGTACTTAGAGAGTACGCTGCTAATCCGGTGGCAGCTGAGTTCGCCGCGGTTAGCCGACGAATTCACTCCTCAGCGCTGCCCCTCCGCCCCAACCCACTAGAAAATCGCTCCTCCCTCCACGGATCACCGCGTATGTGGTAGCCCCTGCTCTCCCAGAAACCGGGCCGGTTCTCGGCCATGAATTCCAGCCGGCGCACCCACTTGGCGCTCTTCCAGAAGTACAGGTGGGGTACCACCAGGCGTAAGGGGTAGCCGTGCTCCGGTGCGAGGGGCTTATCATCGTAACGCCAGGCAAAGAGCACATCCTCGTGTAGGAAGTCATCCAGCGACAGGTTGGTGGTGTAGCCGTGCTCGGCGTGGACCATAATGTAGCGAGCCTCGGGCAGGGGCTTGATCAAGCGCATGAGTTCGCGACTGGGCACGCCCTCCCATACCGTGTCTAGTTTCGTCCAGCGCGTCACGCAGTGGATGTCCACCACGATGCGCCGCGTTGGCAGGGCGGTGAACTGCTCGTAGGTGAGGACTAACGGCTCTTCGACCAGGCCAGTAACCCGGAAGTCCCACTCTGTTAGGTTCACGCGGGGCACAGGGCCCTCGTGCAGGACGGGGAACTTCTCGGTGAGCACCTGGCCAGGCGGGATGCGGGCTCCGATTTCATCGGATAAACGCTTATCACTTGTCGCGCCGGTTGTCATTTGATTGTACCCCCTACTCTGTCACCACGATGTCTTCGCCAGAGTGAATGGCGTCCACCGGGATTTCCTTAGAGCGCGAGTTACCCAGGTGATACAAGCCAGCGATGTCCACGCCCGCCTCCGTCAGCAGTTGGCACACCTCTTCCACCTCGCTCCATGGAAAGCGCAGCGCCGAGCCGCAGTCCGAACTGAGGTGGCGAGGCGTTGGTATCAGGCGTGCGTCTAGGCCACTTTTCGCCAAGGCGCGCTCCGCCTTGATCGCACTCTGAGTCGAATGGAACAAAATCACACCGTAGTCGTTCCTGACCATCCGGTAGCGGTCCCCTTATGCTTTTGCAATATGGCGCAGGGCCTCTACTGCGGCGTCAATTTCTCCTTCGGTGCTGAATACACTCAGGCCCCAGCGCACTGTGCCGTGTGGGAAGGTGCCGATGGTGCGATGGGCGGCCGGGGCGCAGTGCAGTCCCACTCGGCATAGTACCCCGTACTCTTCATCCAGCCGCTGCCCCACCTCCGACGGTTCCATACCCGCCACGTTGAAACTGATTGTAGCCACCTGCTGCCTCGGGTCACGCGGGCCATACACCGTAACCTTTGGGATCGCCGCCAAGCCCGCCAGCAAGCGTGCGGTCAACGCAGTCTCGTATTCCTGGATCTCAGACACGCCACGACCGAGTACGAAGCGCACCCCCGCGCCCAAGCCAGCGATACCCACCGCGTTCAGCGTCCCGCTCTCGTATTTGTCGGGCAGGAACTCCGGCTGCTCCTCGAACTCCGAGCGGCTGCCCGTGCCACCACGGACCAAGGGACGCAGCCTCTCCAGGTCCACCCGCGGGCCGATGTAAAGCCCACCCGTCCCCATTGGCCCCAGCAGGGCTTTATGCCCGGTGAAGGCTAGAAAGTCAATGCCCATCTCTTCGACGTCTAAGGGGATCGCGCCCGCGGTCTGGGCCGCGTCCACGAGCAGTGGGATACCGTGTCGCCGGGCGATCTCGCCCACCTGGGCGACCGGCAGGATGGTGCCCACCACATTCGAGGCGTGGTTGATGGCAATGAGAGCGGTGTTCAGGCGAATGGCCTCCTCAATCCCTGCCGGATCTAAGACCCCTTCTGACGAGCAGGGCACGACGGTTAGGGCCACTCCTTGGCGTTCCAGGGCACGCAGGGGTCGCATCAGGGCGTTATGCTCCATGGAACTCGTAACCACGTGGTCTCCGGGGCGCAGGTAGCCGTTCACCACCAGGTTGATGGCCTCGGTGGCATCCGGGGTGAAGATGATGCGCAGCGGGTCACCCACGCCGAACAGTTCCGCCAACGCCTCACGGGTGTCATAGACGATGCGCGCTGCCTGGACAGACTGGCGATGGCCAGAGCGGCCCGGATTGCCACCCACCTCGGTCATAAAGGCCACCATCGCCTGGACAACGGAGTCGGGCTTAGGCCAAGAGGTGGCAGGGTTGTCGAAATAGATCATCTTGCCATCTCCTCAATACAGCAGGCTGGCAAATAGCCACACGGCCAGCACAGCGAATAGGGCGGCAGTGAGTAGTTTGACCGTCGCCACGTGTCGCTCCAGGAAAGCACCCAACTGCCGCGAAGTAGTGCCACAAAAGGCCAGTAAGAAGACAACTACCAACGGCGCAATGAACATGAGATTATAGAGCACCAGATAGAAAACCCCGTGGGCGCGCAATTCCGGCACCTTTGTGACAAAGATGATGGTGGGCAAATACACCTGGCCAGTGCAAGCCAGTTCCAATAGTGAGACGACCACGCCCGTGCCTAGCGCCCCCCACATGAAACCCCTCAACCGCGAATGCTGGCGAATCGTCTGGTGCATTTGCTGGTGAACGCGTCTGGGCAGCCGCAGGCGCATCTCTTCCGGGCGGCCACGCCGAGCCTGGATGAAATCATAGAGACTCAGCACGGCCAATGCGGCGCACAGGACAGCCGTCGCCAGGTATACCAGACGGGACAGGGTTTTCAGGAAAGCCAGCGTACTGAGGAATGAGAGCACCCCCAAACCCACCAGAAGATAAGTCGCGAATACGCCTAAGGTGAAAGCCCCACCTACAAGAAGGATATCGCGCCCTTTGCGCCCGATGAGAGCCAAGTAGGAGACGAAGAAGACAATGGTAGTGAAAGCACAGGGGTTCACCCCATCAATCAAGCCTGCGCCAATTACCGTGAGTGCGCTGAAGGAGAGGAACCGCTGGACAATACTCTGCTCACTCTGGCCCAAATCGAGCCCCTCCCAGGGTGGCTTTGTGCCCGTGGTGGCGTATCGTTCGAAGAGCGCGGCCAACTTGACATGGGTAACATTGGCTGGCCCTACCAGGGCCTCATCGCCCACGAAAATCGTCGGCGCCACCAGCCGCTCGTTCTGAGGTAGGCCATACTTCAGGCCCAACGCCTCGCCGATTTCCGCATCCGCTGTCACATCCCAAGCCCGAACGTAGAGATTGGGATAGACCTCTTTGAAGTAATCCAGTTCGTAAGAGACCCGGTCACACTCACGACAGGTAGTGTCATATAGATAAGCGACATACAGAATGGGGCCTGGGCCTCCTGCCTCGCGTCCGCACCAGCGGCAACCCTCCTCGGGCAGACGAGTGATGTCAACGGTGGGAGTGGCCGTAGGACGCGCGAGCGTGGGGGTAGGTTGAGGGGTAGTCGTCGGCACGGCGCTGGGAGAGATTGCTGGTGTCGGACCACCCTCTGGGGTAGGCACGGGGACAAGACTAGGGTCAGGCCAATCGCAGCCGCCACTCTGGAAGCAGGCTTCGATGATGCCAGGTAATTCCTGCTCGATCTCCTCCTGGTTGATGAGCACCCGGTCGCCAATGAAAATCTCCGGCAATCCTGGCCAAGTGACACGGAAGCGGGACTCCAGGTCCAGGAGCATCAGGTAGTTCTCGGGAACGGCGATCTCGAAGTAACGCGCCTGCAAGCGGTCTCCGTATTTCTCGAACAGAGGTGGCAAGACCTCACGCATCACCCACTGGCAATGGTCACACTCCGCGGAATAGAAAAAGAAGAACCGCACCACGGGTTCCTGGGCCCAGGCATGGGACAGGACCAGGGTCCAGAGTACCAATATCAAGGATAAGGACACGACGCGACGCAATCTCATTTCCTTTCTTGCTCGTCTTCAGATGGGAATATATTGTATCACCATCTATCTGGGGGAACAAACGCGCTCAGAGGGTATGCCCGAGCCAGGGGCAGAATCCTGATGGAAGGCTATGGATGCCGAACTGGTCTTGAGCGCTCAAACGTTATTCGCCCAGCACCTGCACGCAATACGTCCGGCATAGGGGGCCATCATATTCGGCGAAGTAGATGCGCTGCCGCGAGCCCTTGACGATAGCGCCCTCGTGGATGGGGAAGAAGACCTGGAATCCCCCCAGCACGCTTTTCAGATGCGCGCCAGCGTTGAAGCCCAGCCGCCCATCAATGTCCAGGTAACGGTTGTGATAATAATCGCCGTCATCGGGGGCCATCGCTTCCAGGTGATTCATGATGTCACGCTCCAGGCATGGTAGCCCTTCCGTCACGAACAGGCCGGATGAGGTGTGCATAGTCATCACGTTCACCACGCCCTCGCGGACCCCGCTCTCACGAACGATGCGCTCCACCTCTGGCGTGATATCAATCAGTTCCTTGTCGCGTCGCGTTTGTAGTTCGATCTTCTGAAGGAAGACTTTCATGCTACACCTCTCCCAGCAAGTGGCGCGCGTTGTCGCGGAAGATCAGTTCCAGGCAACCTTCGCTTAGGCCTAGCCCGCGCACTGCTCGGGCCATATTCTTGATTTCCACGCGAGGATAGTTGGAACCGAACACAATTTTGTGGCGCAAACTCTTCTCTATGAGGCTCAATGGCACCTGTCCACCGATCACAAAACGCAGGAAATCGGCAGGATTGTCAAAATAAAGGCATGACGTGTCAATATACACGTTCGGGTATTTCAGCGCCAGCATCACTGCTTCGAGGACCCAGGGCCAGGCGAAGTGAGCGATCACAATGTTCAGTTCTGGGAAATCAGCAGCGACGTTCTCTATACGCAGTGGCTGTCCGTAGATCGCCTTGCTTCCCGGCTCCCACGACATGCCCGCATGAATCACTACCGGTATGCCCAGCGCCTGGGCTACCCCATAAAGAGGGTAGGCAAGGGCCCGGTCATCGAGGTAGAACTCTTGCATAGGGGGTGCAAGTTTGAGGCCTCGTAGCCCGAGTTTCTCCACTGCACGTCGCAGCTCTCTCGGCGCTTCTGGGTCATGGGGGTCCACACTGGCGAATCCTATGAAACGATCGCTCATAGCGCAAAGTTCTGCAACCTGGTCGTTGGAATAAAGGCGACAGCCCCGAGTCGAAGAGGCATCAATGGGCAATAGCACAGCCCGCTCCAATCCAGAGACATCTAACTCCAGCAAGAAGGTCTCCAGAGGCTGCGGGATGTTTCGGATGAAGAACACATCACGGGCTGCAGTCTGGAGTTCAGGGTATTTCTCCATCATCTCGCGGACGAGTAGCGGGTGGGTGTGGAAATCAATCATGTTGGCTCCTTCATCTTGCGCATAACACGTACATGTAAGCGGGTAGGGGCGCGGTGGTGCTGCGCCCCTACACCGATTATATGTAGATCACAGCCTCGACATTGGCGGGCCGATCGGGGTTCAGGCCTTTGCGCATGGCCCGATGGTAGGCCAGGAATTGCATAGGCGGCAGGTAAAGGGGGCCACGGAGTGTCTCCGATAGTCCCGACCTGACCCAGACTGCGTATTCGGGCTTCAGTGCACCGATTTGGGATGGCTCCTCTCCGACGACCAACAGATGTGCGCCTAACGCCTGTGTTTCTGCCAGCACTGCTACCTCTTCCTGTGTCGCGCGATCCGAGAGCAGTCCCACTGCCAGGGTGTGGTCATCCACCATGGAGCGTGGGCCATGCCGGAACTCCAGAAAGTGATAGGCTTCGGAGTAAGAAAGCGACATTTCTTTCATCTTGAGCATGCCTTCGCAAGCCAAGCCGTAGTTGGGTCCCGAACCGAGGAAGAAAAAGCGCTGGTATCGGTCATCCTCGCCTGGTCGGCGCATCGCCTCTTCGCACTCCCGGACTACATTTCCACCGTGTTCGGGGAGCATTTGCAAAGCCTGTAAAACAGACGTCTGTCCGGCCAACTCCCCCATCAAGTGAAGAGCCAGCACCAGCATAGAAGAGAAAGAAGCAGTCTGAGCATAACTTTGCTCCTGGGCGGCGCTGGCCACGAGCGGCGCTTGGGTCAGACCGGCGAGAGTGCTATTGGCATAGCAGGTGATAACGAACACGTGGTCCCCGCCCTTGTGTTCAGCAAAGGCTTTGGCGGCCCGTACGGTCTCGGTAGTTTCTCCCGAACGGGAAATGGCCACCAGCGAGCACTCGCCTGGGGGCATAGCAATCTCAGGGAACAAGAAGATTTCGGACGATGGGAAGGCACGGGCACGAATGCCGGTCTCGGCTTGGAACACCGCCGCGGCGGTTAGAGAAAGGTAATGAGTTGAACCGCAGCCGCAAAATACCATCTCGGCTACGTTGCGGCGAGACCAAGACTCGCGAATACGGGGTAGGACGATCCGGGCCTCTTGTATGGCTTGGGCCCAGGCCTTGACCTGCCCACGGATTTCCCTCAGTGTGTGCTCCCCTCGCTCAGCCATAAAGTATTCTCCTCCACCCCCATTTGAGAGTAAGATGTGCCAACCCAGCACGAGTGATCACAGAAAATGCATCCGGTCTTTGTATTGCTCCATCATCCGGCGATTGTATTCAGTGCCTCCATCTATGTTGGCGGCCAGGTATACAGGTGGCGTGAATCCTTTGGCCAGCAATTTCTCTACTGTGGCGGCGATTATGGCGTGCAGAAGGGCACAACCGACTGCGCCCGAGGTCGGGCAGATCTTCTGCGGCACGCCCTCCACCTCCAGCACCGCATCTCCCGGCACTGCCAAATTGTCCACGACTAGATCGACGAGTTCGTACATCTTCTTGCCGCTGGGATGGCGTGAAGTCACGGCGCTTGTGTATTGCATCGAAGTGATGCCGATCACCTTCATGCCCTTTTCCTTCGCGGCCATGGCCATCTCGATGGGCACGTGGTTGCGACCGGAGACTGAAACCAAAATGAGTACATCTCCAGGCGCAGTGGGCAGGCGATCGAGCAGGATCTTGGCATAGCCAGAGAGTTGTTCCATCTTGGAAGTGATGGTCGGCGGATGGATGTCCAGCGTCAAGCCCGGGCCAAAAATGGGATTGACGAGCATCAAGCCGCCAGCGCGGTAATAGATGTCCTCGACAGGCACCGCGGAATGGCTACAACCGAAGGCGAACAATGAGTGTCCATCCACGATGGCCTGGGCGATCATTTCCCCAGCCTGGTTGATGGCCTCCAACTGTGTATCACGCAGCGTTCTCATGACGTCAATCACTTTGTCTAAGTAATCGCGTGCTAGCATTTTGTCCTCCTTAGTAATTTATGTTTCGCTGGCCTGGTAGACAACCTGGCCTCCTACCATGGTCATAACCACGCGGTAGTCGGGGGTCAATAGGACTATGTCCGCTGCCTTGCCGGGCGCGATCGAGCCCACCTGGTCACCCAAGCCAATAGACTCCGCGGGCACACTGGTAGCCATAGGCAGGGCTTCTTCGAAGGTGAGGCCTGCATCCATCATCACATTGCGCACCGCCTGATCTATAGTCAACGTGCTGCCCGCCAACGTTCCCGAAGGCAAGCGTGCCTCACCTCGGGAAACTATCACCTTCTGACCACCCAGATCGTATTCCCCGTCAGACATTCCTGTGGCCCGCATGGCATCCGTGATCAGCAGTGTGCGCTTCGTTCCTTTGGCGCGCACGAGGATTTTCACTACCGCCGGGTGAATGTGGACGTTGTCCACGATTACCTGGGCGTAAATCTCGTCCAGAGCCAAGCAAGCCCCCGCCGTCCCTGGTTGGCGATGGTGGAGGCCCACCATGCCGTTAAAGGTGTGGCTGCTTTGAGTAAGGCCCGACGCCACCGCATCCACCAATTCCTCATAACTGGCCGCGGAGTGGCCGACAGCCACCGCTGCGCCTCGGCTCACCGCGTAGGGGATGAAGGCCGAATTCTCGGGGATCTCTGGAGCCAGAGTAATCAATTTGATGTTATCCCAGGCGAAGAACTGCGGGTATTCCTGGGGGTCGGCAGGCCGGATATATTGGGGAGGCTGAGCACCAGGCTGGCTGGGGCTGATATAGGGCCCCTCCAAATGTACTCCCAGCACCCGTGCGCCACCCGTTCCCTCCCGTTGGCACAGAGCCGCGTTCTCGATAGCAGCAAGAATGGCTCCCTGGGGTGCTGTGATGGTGGTGGGCAGGAAGCCGGTTACGCCGTGGCTGGCGAAAAAGCGCGCCATCCCTTGGATCGCCTGGGGAGTGGCGTCCATGGTGTCATAGCCAGCCGCGCCGTGGACATGGATGTCAATGTAGCCAGGGCTCACTATCTTGCCGGCAGCGTCTATCACAGTGGCCTTCGGGTCTGGCGGTCCGGAACCTTCTCGGACTGCGACGATTTTGCCCTCCTCGACGACCACCGTGCCTTTCTCTAATACCTGCCACGGGGTGATCACCCGTCCATTGGTGATGATAAGTCTACTCATCATAGAAACCTTTCAGCGTAGAGGCGACATAGCCATTCTTCGGTAAGTGTGTCTTCTGCCGCGCAACGCAATAGAATATTCCATAATATTCTCGGGCACCGCAATGGATATTGAGAAGCCCCCCTCACCGATTTCGTGAACATCCGCGCCAGTCATCTTGGCTTCCAGGGCGATTCGATGGATAACATCCGCTGAGCTGCCTTCCACCGAACCAATCATAACTAACCAAGCGAGTGCACCTTGCCTATGTACCAATGAAACTAACTCCCGAACAGCCTCTGTGGTCCACCCTGGTGAGGCTCCAGGCATTGGCAAGGCTATTGCATCGCATCCAGCCGCACAGAATGCTTTAATGGCGTCGGGCGTAATCAAATGCGCACCCGTCTCGCTAGCGATACCAGATCCCACGGGCTTCCCCGAAACAATGAACACCCGATCCCCTAACCTATCTCTTATGGCCTGCGTAGCACTTGCGATTGCCTCATTGGTCACTCCAGTACCTGGAGTTCCGGTAATGAATAGGATGTCGGCCCCCTGTGCAACAGCCTTCCGAGCGTTATCTGGGGTGGCCAAACGCCCATGATCCTCCTCGGTGAAATTCCTGGCGGGCTCTAAGTTGACCCCCACAGGGCGGCCAATCAGACGTTTAACCTCTCGTATTGTAACCCCGATCCCGCGGGGTGCTGCCCCAGCCGATTCAGCGTCAGGTTCCTCAGAAGCAGAGGGCAGACCGTATATTACAGGATGGTCCACATTGTAGCGATTCAGGATGATGATATCTGCTCCCATGGCAGCAGCGAGCTCTGCATTGGTGACCCCATCAACCAATGGGGGTGCGCTGCACACCACTTCAGCGGCTATAGTTCTCCCCTCCGCTGCCCTTATGCTCCCCGCCAATTCCTTAGCATCCATCCTTTGGAATTCTGAGGCGGTTATATCTGTTATGCGCTTGATCATCTCACCTCCGTTTAGTCAGAGTGCTGGCTGCTTGCTGGAAAAACCAACGATGGAATTCTCACTTCCTGCCACTCCGACTCCTAAGGGTGAGATGGCCTGGAGGCATTCTTGTAGAGCTGCGCGCCAAGATGGCAGGGAAGGCCCGAGACTAGATTCGAGACAAAAGTTTCTCAGAATGCAATAGCGCCCCCTATCGGCAGGCCGATTCAGATCCGCGGATGCAATAGGTCTAATCCTGACGCCCTCGAGGCCTGCCTGCTTGATTACCTCTTCCACAAACTCGTAACGAGAGCAACTTCCTTCATTGGACATATGATAAACGCCATAGAGTTCCGACTCAACCAATTGAGCCATAGTTCGTGCTATATGCACCGTGTAGCCCATTGAGCCGATTTGATCTACTATGCCCGTGATTTCACCTTTCTCTTGAACTGTCATCAAGATGTCTACCACAGGGTTCCGCTGGCGTTCTCCGTGTCTTCCGAAGAGCATGGGAAGTCGCACGATAAAATACTTGTTAAGTAGAGATTCCACCACCCTTTCCGCAAATAATTTGCTTTTCCCATACACATTAATTGGGCCAGTTTCATCAAACTCTGTGTAAGGCTCTCGTTTGTCCGCTGGATAAACGTATCCCGAACTAGAATAAAGCATGACCGCACCCGCTTTTTGGCATCCCACTGCTACGTTTCTCGTCCCCAGCGTGTTGACCAGATACGCTTTATCGGGATTTGATTCGCACTGGTCCAAATCACGAAAACCCGCAAAATGCAATACCAAATCAGGTTTTGCGTCCTGAATAGTGGCAATTGTTGCCACAGCATCGGTTACATCTAATTCTTCGTAATCAAGGGGAATAACTTCGTGCTTCTTGGAAAAGACTTCCACTGCATCCAGCCCAAGCAGCCCGCGGGCGCCGGTGATCAGAACCCTCATTATGACGCTCCCTTTTGCCAGCAACACCCAGTTACAACAACCCAGACGGCGCGGTGCATAATCTCTCCTCAAAGCACAGCAGAGAGACTCACTCTTCGGACGCCCCAGGCTACATCGCCAGCAGTCTCTCCTTATCTTCCTCAACAGCGCGCAGAATTTTTACAATGTTTGACACAATAACATCCACCATTTTCTTGCCCTTCTCCGCACTGGCTGCCGTAGCATCGCCGTACGTTCCCGTTCTTACAATTCCCTTTGTTGAAAGTGGAACGTAATCATACCAAACAGGGAAATCTGGGTACTCGACTTTCGCTTTGTCCATCTGACAGAGATCAGGCCTCAGGGCCAGCATCAACGAAGTCTCAACCTCTGCTGCGTGGACCACGCGAGGATGGGCGCGTTTAGTTTCACATATATGCTTGAGGATATAATCCAGTCCCGGATGGAATAGATATAGAACTAGCATTCCCTCTTCGCGCAAGTTCCTGGCCGCAAACTGAACTGGAGGGACATCTGTCAAATGCCCTATGATCACCGCCACAATATCAATGCCCTGACCCTTAACGCTCCTGCATACATCCTCCACCATTATTTGGAGGGTCTCCGGACGTATTCCTATGGTCCCCGCATAATGCCTAAACGTGTACACTGGACCATACGGAATGCCGGGAAGCACGAGGGCATTGACCTGTTCGGCGACCTTCTTTGCGATCTCTTCTGCCAGGATGTAGTCTGTAGCAAGGGGTAGATGATGGCCGTGTTGCTCTGTCGAGCCGACAGGCAAAAGCGCGATCCTTCTGGTCTTGAGCGCCTCTTCTGCCTCTACCCAAGTCATCTCTCCCAGTACATTTGCCATTTCTACCCCTTTTTCTTACAAATGTTTGATCCTATCCTTGTACCTCTCGAGGTATTTGGCATTGATTTCAGCCCCACCGGGCACATTTACGGAAACCCAAATGGGGGGTTCCACGCCTCTTTCAGCCAACATTTGGGCGACCTGAACCATCAGTGCTTGAAGGATAGCCGCGCCGATAACCCCAGAGGTGGGGCCCACTTTGTAAGGTATGCCCTCGAGTTCTATGGCCGCATCCCCCAACACCGCCCCGTTATCCAGAACCACATCGGCTACATCCGGGAGCTTCTTGCCACTGGAGTGGCGCGCCTCGACATTGGCACAATAAAGTAGCGAGAGCAAAGCGATCACTTTCAATCCCCGTGCTTTTGCCTGGATCGCCACTTCCACAGGTACTTCGTTGCGTCCCGACGTGGAGATAATGAGAATAACGTCGCCTGGTGTGGTATGATAAGAGTCCAGAATGATTTTGCCATAGGCCTCTTGACGTTCATACCAGTAACAGTTCTCACTCGCCTTGCGCAGTCCGAGCGTCGGTTCGATCATTGCGTTGGTTGGGGCGAGGCAGCCTGCACGGTAGAAGATTTCCTGCGCCAACAACTGGGAGTGGGAAGTGCCAAAAACATGAAGGATACCACCCCGAGCCACAGATTGAGCGATGATCTCGGCTGCTTTCAGGATGTTCTCCTTCTGTTTCTCACGAACATCTTTCAGCATGCTCTGAATCTCGGCCAGGTAAAGTTCAAACGCTTTTTTCTCCGTCACCCCACCCCCTATTCAATGCCCACCGGCGTGTCGGTCTTCTGTGCGCTCATCCGTGTACTTTCTGATCAGCTGAATAGCCTTTTTGACGTTACTACAGCGGCGAAGAGCGGTTACTGCCTCCTCTTTTCCCAAGAAAGTAGCCAATTCTCTCAAAGCCTGGAGGTGGGTTTCTTTGTCCACAGCCCCGAACGCGACAACCAAATCCACCGGGTCATTGGCCTCTGAGCCGAATTCGACCGGAGAGGTCAACCTCACCAGACTCATACACGCTCGCTTCACCCCATCTTCAGGTCTGGCGTGGGCCAAGGCGATGCCAGGAGCCACCACCATATAAGGGCCATACTCTTCAACGACCTTCACCATGGCGTCAATATACCCCGGGGTGATGGACCCTGTCTCCAGAAGAAGTTGCCCTGCCAAGCGGACTGCATGTCGCCAATCCTCAGCCGACAGGCCCAATCGGATAGTTCTCTCATTCAGAAGATCGAGTAAGCGGATAGCCGTGTCCAACGTCGTCTCGCTCCATTCCTCACAATGGTCAGGCTTATCAAATAGAGAGAAAAGGGGGCCAGTTACACATTGTACTGGCCCCCAGTCCCCTGTGTCAAGTACTCGATAGCCTCTCACTCAGGTGGAGAGGGCACCTACCCCGACTATCAGGGAAGCCCCAGGAGTTTGGCAATGCCCCAAATGGCAAAGGATGGCACTATGACATCAGGGCAGGTCCAGAACAGGCCCTCTGCGCCCATGCCTGCGAGGTTACCAGTGATCTGGAGTTTGTAGCCCAGGCTGATCATGATCCAAGCGGCGAAACACCACCAGAAGCCGCCGAGGACAGCCCCTCGCCTGCCACCGTAGGCGTTGCCGAAGATGGCCCCCGACCCGCTGGCAAAGAAAGCGGCGATCATGCTGGGGATGGGAATCGGCCAGCCAATAGCCGCCAGGAGAGCAATGGCGACCACCTGAGCAATACTGCCGGTGATAAGCCCGATCATCAGGGAAGTAGGAGCATAGGGATAGATCACCGGGCAGTCAAGGGCTGGCTTCGAGCCAGGCGCGACCACGTCCGCAATGCCCTTAAATGCGGGAACGATCTCTGCAATGAGCATGCGCACACCCTGGATCAAGACGAGCACGCCCGCGGTGAAGCCCAAGGCTTGCAGGATAGAGAAGACGATCCAGTTTTGGCCGCCACTGAGCTCAGTCACGTAGGCCGGCCCCGCGAAGATCATGGCTAAGATGACGATAACCAGCATGACCAAGGAGATGGAGATGGACATATCGCGGAAGAAAGCCAAGCCCTCGGGCAACTTCAGGGCCTCGGCACTGTCCTCAGGGTTGCCGACTAGCCTGGCCAGCCACCCAGCAGTTACGTTTAGCAAAGTCTGGCCGTGACCGAAGGCGATCTCATCCGAGCCAGTGATCTTGCGCATAAAGGGTTGGGCCAGTGCCGGGGCCAAGGTCATATACAGTCCGTCGGTAATGGAGGCCAGGGCTACCACCAGCCAGAAGGGCAAGCCGAAGGAATGGTAGAGGATGGCGAAAGCGCCGGCGTGGATCCAGATCATGTGGCCGGTGAGGTAGATGTACTTCCAAGGCGTGAAACGGGCCAGGAGGATGTGGATGATGTAGCCGAAGAGCATGGTAAGCGAGATCTCGGCAGCGACTCCGGCGACATTAGCCGCCTGCACTGCGCCCAGACAGCCCTCATCATAGGTCACGAAGCCCTCGACGTGGAAGGCATGGGTGAACATCTGCTGAATGGGTACCAAAGCATTGATCAACGCTCCGATACCCACGATCATAATGAGCACCCCCAGGACGGTCTTGAGCACGCCGCTGATGACCTCGCCTGCTGTTTTGCGCTGGATGAGCAACCCTACCAGCGCAATCAGGCCAAGGATCACAGCCGGTAATCGGATCAATTCGAAAATCAACTCGACCATTGGTTTTTCCTCCTTAACTTAGTGAAACGGAAAAATTTCCATACCCAACAGCCTCATTGTCCTACCCTCCCTCTATCACCTCCTTTCTACCATCGGGCTTCGAGCACAGTGCACGGGCATGCTATTTGCCTTGGTACTCTTGCAGAACAGGCACGAGTTTTTCGCGCAACTCCTTCTTGTCAACCAAGTTTCTAATCAGTACCACCTTGGCCGACGTGCTCTTCAAGTGCATTTCCATGTCGGTAGGAGCCACTACGATGTCTGCCTGTTGGGCCTTGAACGTGCCCAGATCCCACGGCACTACCTCGGCTTTTACCTGAAGGTCCTTCAGGATCTCCTCAATAAACATCTTGAGCATCATGCTGCTGCCGAAGCCCATCCCGCACAAAGTGGCGATTTTCATGGCAATGATTTCCTCCTTAACCGCGCCTCTATGCAAATCCCAATTGTAGGGCACCCGCAGGTGATCGTTTTGCTTAGGTTAGGATCACCTCTATGCCCAACCTCCTCAGTTCTGCTACGATGTCCGATGGGGCAGCCGAGTCGGTCACTACTTTGTGAACGGCCGTGACAGGAGCCACCAGAACCGTAGATACCTTTCCAAATTTGCTGTGGTCGGCTACGAGAATCACCTCTGAGGCGGATTGGATGATAGCCCTGTCGGTCATCGTTTCAGGCAGATAATCGCTCGTTAGACCATCCTGAACGCTGATAGCCCGCATACCCATGATCACTTTGTTAGCCCGCAACTCTTTCAGGGTCTGCTCTGTGATATGGCCGATCATGGATAATTCTGAGTGGCGCAACAATCCACCTGTGACTACAACGGTGATCTCCGGCTGGTCTGCCAAGAGGTTAACAATGTTGAGGGCATTGGTAATCACGGTGAGATTCTTCTTGCCGGTGAGGTGGCGAGCCACTTCGAAGGTTGTCGTCCCTGAGCCCAGGAAAATCGTTTCGCCATCCTGAATCAGTTTTGCGGCTGCCTGTCCGATTCTGCGTTTCTCTTCTTCATTCTCCATCATTCTCTGGATGATAGGTGGTTCGGGAGTGGCGCGCTCGGCGACGACGGCCCCGCCGTGGGATCGGCGAATGACTCCTTCATCTTCCAGCGCATCCAGATCGCGCCGCACAGTCGCCGGGCTGACACCAAATCGCTCGCTTAATTCGGCCACCGTCGCCCGCCGGCGTTCACGGATCAGACGCAATATCTCTCGTTGACGTTCAGCACTCAGCATAGTGTGTGCATACCTGCAGGATGGACTTCTTGGATGGGGAGAAAAGAGCCGTATTTGAGCAAATTAGTGCTCATTTCTGCTCTTATTATAGCAGAAATATGCTCGTTTGTCAATAGGAAACGAGAGAAAATTTGCACACAAACCCAGAAAGTGTAATTTGGTAAACCCAGGGAGTTGGGAGGGGACAAAGGGCTAGGAGCGTATAGCCGTACGCTCCTATTACAGCCGCGGCAGGTAGATGCGGAAGAAAGTCTGGAAGACGCGGTTCGTGTTCAGATAGTCGCCACTGAAGCCCCCGACCGCGTAGATCACTGGGCCATCGCCTGTCTGGATGGTGGCTGCGCCCAAGGTGCGCCACTGTTCCAAGACCGGGGTCTCGAAAGGAGACCAGGTATCTTGCGCCACGTCGTATCGCTCGTTGAAGGATAGGCGGTTGATCCATCCGCCACCGATGGCGTAGAGGCTGCCGTCGGCGGCAGCCAAGGCCAGCCCGCCCCGACCCTGGGCCATCGGCGCGCGGGATGACCAGGGATTGCTCCCGGCAGCCTCTGCCGCTGGGTCGTACACCTCGCAGAGATCGAATTCCGTAGCCCCATTGTAGCCGCCCACCACGTAGATCAGTCCGTCGAATTCGACGGCGCTGGCAAAGCCCCGCGCCGTGCTCATAGGCGTGCCCAGACTCCAAGTGTCCGCCTCTGGATCGTAGATGTACACCGTGTTCACGTACTGCATCCCATTGTGACCACCGAAAACGTAGAGCCGCCCACCCTCAGCCGCCACTGCCGCGGCGAAGAGAGGTTCGGGCAGCGGCGCACCTTGAGACCAGGCATCCTGCAAGGGATCATATATCTCGAGGGCAGCGACGGGTTGTTGAGCCGCATCATAGCCCCCGGGGACGTAGATCCTGTCGCCGATAACCGCGGCGGCGATGTTCAGCACCGGCGTGGGCTTGTCTGCTCGCCGAGTCCACGAGTCCGTCTCGGGGTCGTAAACCTCCACCGCGCCGGTTGCTCCCGTCGGTGTATCGCCTCCGATGGCGTAGATCTGGTCTCGGTAGGCTACAACCGCCAGGCGGGCACGGGGGATGGACATAGGCGTGCGCTCCGACCAGCGCGACACAGGGCCTGGTGTGGTGACCACTCCGGCCTGCCACCCTTGGTCACTGAACTGACGGTCGGGGACCAGCGATTCACTTCCGCGGGGAGGCAGGAGGACGATGACCGCGAGGACGAGCGCAAGGAGTACGAAGGCCACGCGCTGCCAGCCGGCAATGCGCCGGATGACGACGGGCTCTGCTGGCATCTCCGCGGGTGGAGGGGCGACTTCGACCCACCCCTCGTGGATAGCGCGGAGCGTGGCCTCGGTGCGCGACTCGACGCCCAACTTGGCGAAGATATTGCGCAGGTGCACCTTCACCGTGTTGTGGCTGATATGCAGTTGGCGGGCGATCTGGCGGTTGGAAGCGCCGGTAGCCACCAGACGCAGGACTTCCAACTCGCGCTCGCTCAGTTCGGCATTGCCCTCAATCTCGGTCATCATCCGGCTCGTAGTGTCTCGCTGAGGAAGTCGGCCCCCACAGAATCATCACATCACACCCGCCAGAGGTCTTCGGCCACATCCTCCAAATCCAGGCTCACCAGCCGCTCATTCGATGGCTTTCCGGTGGCCGGGTCCCAACCACGAAGGGCATAGTACTCGGCCAGCATCTTCTCCATATTCGGCACATGGCCCTCGGTGCCGCCGTCGGGCAACGGGCGCATCAGGATATCGGGCAGGCGATCGTCTCTGGCCGTCACGCCCAGGCGGCAATTCAGCGCCCGTTGGAGTTGGAAGATGCGCTCGCCCGCACGCATCATATCCTCTGCACCTATATCCCAACCTGCCGCCGCGCGGATCATCTCTGATATTTCCTGCAATGGCACCACGGCGAAATGGCACAACCCCAGAGAATCGGTGAAGGCCCGCCAATTCTGGCTGGTCACCACCATCGCTGCTTTATCATCGGCAAAGCGATCCCCGGGCACCAGGCCCAGGTCGGGGTTGCCCATACCCATCTCCACCAAGTAGGCATCGCTTTTGTTATGACAAGCTCCACGCGGCGAAGTGGCATACACCAGGCCCATAGCGGCGTAGGCGCGGGGGTCATGCATGGGGATCTCCAGCCCTTTGACATGCGCGGCCTCGTCTGGCCGGCCATAGCGCTCGCCCATCCGCCGCACACCCTCCACGACGATGGCACCAAAGCCTTCCCGTCGCCCCATCTGGTGCAAAAGGGCGATGGCAGCCTCTGCGTCGCCCCAGCGCAATTCCAAACCGCCGGTATCCTGCGCCGTAATCACGCCGAGGTCGTAGAGATAGAAAGCGAAGGAGGCACTCACCCCAGCGCTGATAGTATCCAGCCCGTAGGCGTTGCACAGGTGGTTGAGATAGTTCACTGCTGCCAAATCCGCAATGAGCAGCATACTGCCCCAGGCAGCGATTGTCTCGTACTCTGGCCCTTCTCCCTCTGGCAACGCATAAGGGCCATCTTTCACATGCACCACACGCCCGCAGCGGATGGGGCACCCGTAGCAGCCGCTGACGCCGGTCAGGATAGTCTCGCCCATGGTGACGCCGCTGATGACGGTGGCCTCGGGGAACAGGCCCTGGGTGTAGTATTTGTTGGGCATGTCGCCGAAAGCAATGCCCGTGTCCACCCAGCCGGCTGTGCCGGTATCGTGGAAGACCTGGCTGACGAACGCTTCCCGCAGGCCCTTCATAGACTGGCGTCCGATCTCCTGGAACCGTTGCCGGTCGGCCATAGGCCACCTGCCCTTGCCTCGAACGGCGATGGCTTTGAGGTTTTTCGAGCCCATCACTGCGCCCAAGCCAGTGCGCCCGGCAGCGCGTCCTTTCTCGGAGAGAATAGCGGCGCAGGGAACGAGGTACTCTCCAGCCGGGCCAATGCAGATCACCCGGGTGCGAGCGTCGGCGCACTCATCCTTGAGGGCGGCGATGGTGGAATACGTGTCCTGGCCCCACAGGTGAGCCGCGTCGCGGACCTCTGCCCGGCCATCGGCGACGTGAAGATACACTGGTGCGGACGAGCGTCCTTTCAGGATCAGGCCGTCGTAGCCAGCGAAGCGCAATTCTGCGCCGAAAAAGGCACCGCAATTGGCCTCACCGTAGATGCCGGTCAGAGGCGAGCGCGCCGCAATCACCCACCGGCTGGCGCTCGGGGCGTTGGTCCCAGCCAGAAAGCCGGTCATGAGCACGAGCGGGTTCTCCGGCCCCAGGGGATCGGTGTCCGCGTCAATCAGATCGTAGAGGTAGCGACAGGCCAGCCCGGCCCCGCCGATGAATTGCCGGGCGTACTCCTCGTTGAGCGGCTCGTCGTGGACCTCATTAGCCGACAAGTCCACGACCAGCACTTTGCCCGTGTAACCGTCCATGCGGTCTCCTATCTGGTGAATTTGGTCTTAGAAGTCCACGGTCATGCCCTGGTAGGCATAGCGGAACAAGCGCTCCAAGTCGGCGCTGTCGGGAATACGCGCCACCGTGATGGTAGTGGCCTCGTTCTCGGCCCGTTCGACCAGCGCGGACAACGCTTTTTCGTATGCCGCCTGCTCGATGCCCGCCTCGCGCACCGATAGCGGCTGGCCCACGCGCTTTGCCAATGCACGCACCCGGGCGGTCAGTTCCCGCGTGACTTCGAGGTCTGAGCCATCGCCGATGCCAATGAAGTGGGCGATGTCGGCATAGAGTGGCGCTGCTGCTTCGGCCAGATATTCCATTGTGTAGGGCAAGAAGAGGCCCACCGCGCGACCGTGTGGGACGTGGAAAAGGCCTCCCAGGGCATGGCCCATGCTATGGCCCAAGCCGGCCATGGCGTTGCCAAAGGACATACTGGCCAGCGTCGCCGCGTGCATCATGTGAGTGCGTGCTTCGACATCAGACCCATCCTCATAGACGCGGGGCAAACACTCGAAGATACGTTTGATGGCGATGAGGGCGGGCCCATCGGTGAAGTCGCTGCGCCAGTTAGAGGTATAGCCCTCGATGGCGTGACAGAGAGCATCCATGCCCGTGTCGCCGGTGATCTGCGGCGGCAAGTTCATCACGAAGAAGGGATCGAGAATGGCCACGTCGGGCATAGTCTCGCGGGAGCCGACGCCGATCTTGCGTTGACCTTCCACATCGGTGACCACGATCATCCACGTAACTTCCGCTCCAGTGCCACTGGTGGTGGGGATGGCGATCAGGTGGGCCTTCTGGCGCAAGTTGAGTACCTCGGAGGGGTTGATGGCGTCTGGTTCTATGTCAGGGCGGGCATAGAGCACCCAGATGCCCTTGGCCGCATCCATCGAAGAGCCGCCGCCCAGGCCGATGAGCCAGTCGGGCTGGTAGTCGAGAGCCACCTGGGCCCCGCGTTTGATCGTCTGCAGGGAAGGATCGGGTTCCACTTCATCGTAGACGCGGTACTCGAGGCCCGCCCTTGCCAATTCGCGGCCCACGCGCTTGGCGAAGCCTAATTCCACCATTTTGCGATCCGTAACAATCAGAGCACGCTGGCCCTGGATTCCGCGGAGATATTCCAGGGCGTCGTCGCCAAACACGATCAGTGGGTTAGCGAAAAACCACATGGGGACCCTCCTGCGTGAAAATGCCCGCCACCTGGCCATTTACGCCCACGCGGGATTCTTTATTTCCACCTGCCTCGGGGGCAGGTATCCACCTGCCCCTACTTGTACCACTCCGGGTTCACGTACACCACCTCGTGTACTACCTCAATCGGCCAAAGCGACATCGCGTCTTTGAGGGCGGAACGCACCGCCCCTTCGCTCGCCGCCTCCCATTCACAGATCAGCCGATTCTCGCTCGGCACGTACCAACTATTGAGCCACTTCACCTCTGGGGGCAGTGAACGCTCAACCTTCTTCGCCACCTCGACCACGAGTTCTTGCGAAACGTCCTCCGGACCCTTGTGAAAGACAATAAACCGGGCCCTGTGTCTCCTCCTCTCCTGCTATGCAGGAAACTCTGTGGGCACCTTGGTGGTGCAGTTCACCAGTTCCTGGGCGGCCTTCACGGCGCGCATGATCTTGCCCATGTTACCCTTCAGTTTGAGTTGCCGCGTCACGAGCCCCTGGATGGGATCCAGTTTCTTCTCGATGACCTTTCTCCAGACGCTGGGCGGCGCAGAAATGACGAATTCCGGCTGCATCTCGGATTCGTCCTTGACTATGAATGCTCTCCGGCTTTTGCCATGCCAGAGGTCCACGTAATAGTAGACCGGCTCGGTCTGGGATGCCTCGGGTTCCACGACGAAGTAGAAATCACCCTCCCAGGTCTTGGCCGCCTCTTCGTAGGACTTGCTGGCATTGATGGCCTCGTGGAAGGCTTGCAACCATTCGGCTGATCCAAAAATGGCCATGTCTTGTCTCTCCTTTCATTTGACCTCGTGCGATGGAAATTATAACTGCTCCGTATAGTCGCGTCAACTGCCCAGCCAGTAGCGTAACCAACCGATGATGGCGCCGCCAGCAATGACCCAGACGACATCGAGTTCAGTGCGCCATAAGATACCCAGGCTGGCGATAGCCAGCAATGCCGTCCAGATGTCCACCACGGCTGCTCGGGCCAGCAGCAAACCAGTCCCGAGAATTAAAGCCAGCGCCCCCGCGGTAACCCCGCGCAAGAAAGCGTAGGCCCCTTTAGAATCGCGCAGCCGCGGTATCCACGGTCCGGTGAGAGATACGATCAGGAACGACGGCAGAAAGACGGCGATCGTCGCCACCACCGCGCCTGGCGTTCCCTCCAACAAATAGCCGATGAACGTAGCAGAGGAAAGCACGGGCCCAGGCGTTACCTGGCCCGCGGCTATGGCGTCCACCAGTTGCTGCGGCGTGAGCCAGCCATAGGACTCGACCACATCGTGTTGGACGAAAGCGAAGAGCAGAAGCCCGCTGCCGAAGAGCAGGGAACCTACCTTCAGGAAATACAGTCCGATCTGCAGCAGGCGGCTGGGCAATACACCTGACAGACTCGGCAACGAAAATCCCAGGCCCATCCCTGCGGTCATCCACGGTCGTAGCGAGGGAGGCGTGTAGAGGAGAACCCCTGCCACGCCTGATGCCAAAAGTAATGCCACCTCATTCAGGCGAAAAAACGACAAGATGAGCACCGCGACGAAGAGCAGGCCAGCCTTCAGTTCAGTCAAGGCTGCCTTGCCCAGGCGATAGACGGCCACCGCCACGATCCCCACGACCACGGGTTTGATGCCGTACAAGATCGCCCCCACCTGGGGAAGGGCCCCGTACTCCACATAGGCCCACGCCAAGGCCAGGGTGATAAAGAAGGCGGGCAAGATGAACGCCGCCCCACTTACCACCAGACCCGGCCATCCAGCGCGCACGTAACCAATGTGGATGGCCATCTCGGTGGCGTTGGGGCCAGGGACGAGGTTGGTGGCGGCCAGGAGGTCGAGGAAGTACTCACGGGACAGCCATCGTCGCTTATGGACTGCTTCGTTCTCCATCAGCGCGATGTGGCCGACCGGCCCACCGAAACTGGTGAGTCCTAACTTCACGAAAAGGCCCGCGAGTTCCAAGAGGCGATGCAAGCGGGGCTGTGGCGAGTCCATCTGTTATTTCCCGATGGCCATGCCCGTGGGGTCAATCTCGCGCAGGAGGCGACGCTCTTCGGGCGTTGGTGGTGTCGTGGTGATCAGGTCATCGGCCACCAGCACCTCGAAGCCGGAGTTCGCCTGCACGTCCTCCACCGTGACGCCGGGGTGCAAAGCCAGCAGTTTCAGGCGCTTGGTTGCCTCATCGAATCCGTACACGCCCAGTTGGGTGATGACGCGATACGGCCCGGTCCCCCCGGCCAGCCCGGCTGCCTCCCGCGCCCCAGGCCCACTCAAGTAGCCAGGTGTGGTGATGAAATCCACCTTCTTTACAAAGCGGCGCCGGTCCTGGCGCATGAGAATGATGGTCTTCCAGCAGAAGGAGCCGATGTCGTTGGCCCCGCCACTACCGGGCAGGCGCGCCGTTGGGTGGTCGTGGTCGCCAATGACGGTGGTGTTGATGTTGCCGTACTGGTCAATCATCGCCGCGCCCAAAAAGCCGTAGTCCACGTAGCCGTTCTGACAAGCCGACATCACATCGTGCATCGAGGACGCACCCACGGCGCGGTAGAAGGTGCGCGAATCGCCCACCGAAATGGGCAGGACCGGCACGATGGGCCCTATGCCCCCGGCCTCGAAAATGATGAGCAGGTTAGGCGCGTGGGTGCGTTGAGCCAGCATAGCGGCGATCATAGGCAGTCCTGTGCCCACAAAAACCGACTTGCCGTCCTCCAACAGTTTGGACGCCACGCAGGCCAAGAGTTCGGTTGGTGTATAGGTTGCCTCCTCAGCCATCATCCTCACTCCTTGTTCTTCATCCACGGGGCCACCATGGGCATGCGCAAATGTTCCACCTCGCGCAGATAGTGTAGTTTCTTCTCCCCGCCGATCAGTTCCAGATACGCGGAAAAATCAGGCACACTGTGGACGTATTTGTCGAAGTAGGTCTGGACTCCTTCGTCGGTACGCGATAACTGCAGCCACTCGGCGATGTGTTCTTCATCGAAGAAGTAGAGGTAGGGCATCTCGCAAGGATGCGCGCCATAAGGGACGTGGACCACAGCGTCCACAACGAAGAAGGGGATACTGGTACGCCAGGGCTGAGAACGTATTACTTCCTCATCCACGATCTCCTCGGTGGTGATGATCAGCCGGCGCGCCGCCCGTGACAGTTCGAAATCCTCGATCAGGATGCCGTCAATCTGCGCGTTGCCGTATTTATCGCAGCGGGGCACGTGAATGAAGGCCACGTCAGGTTGACAGGCTGGCACCAGGCAGATGGGCTTGCCGCTGAAGGGGTCTTTCACCACGACGGCGGAACTATATTCGAAGGTGTCTGTGCCCAGGAGATTCCGCGTAGGGATGAAAGGCAAGCCCATCATCCCAGCAAGGAAACGCCATTGGTAGCCAGCGTTGGAGGTCTCGGCCACCACCCGGCAGCGGCCTGTCTCCACGGCGCGGCGGCTGGCCGGAGAGAGACCTCGCAATTCGTGGCCAAAGGAGTAGGCCACCTCCACCCTGTCCACGCACCCGGCTCCCACCAGGATGTCCAGGTCGTGGACGGCTGTCTTCCCGGCCATAGTCAGGTGCTTGCGCCCCTGGCGGATGATCTCGTAGACCACGGCCATCGCGACGCGCACATGGCCGAAGCCGCCGGAGGCGATGAAGTCGCCGTCGTGGACAAAGCGCGAGACTGCCTCGGCCACGGTCATGCGCTTGTCGCGCAGTTCGCGCGACTTGTTCGCCTGGATCCAGCGGCGGTTCTCATCCGGGTCATACCAGCCGACCAGTTCCCCCCGGCCTCTGCGTAACACTTCCATGTGTTTTCCTCCTCAGATGTTCTATGGATGACGCTTTCCCTAACCGGCCGATGTGAGCCGGGCATGCCTGCATTGTACTACTCGAGGCTGGGACTGTCAACAGGCGTTTGCGGTGATTATTTATTTGACGAACAGTGCAAAACCAATCTGAGTTCTTGCGCATTCGCTTATCCATGCCCGAAGATGGCTTGTCCAAAGTAACCTGCGGCGCTATAATGTGTGCAGTGAAAAACATCATCGCCAAGGTTTGGGGGAGGGATAAAGTGAGCGCTGGTGTGAGAATGAAAATGGCCTTAGCGGCCATCATCGTGATGCTGGCGTCATATGCCCCCTTGAGCGCTGTGCCCGCCTTGGCTGGCCAGTCGTGGGAGCAATCTCCAGATTGCGATCGGCGCATCGCCGTCTGGAGACGGCTCCCACTTGTGAATACCCGCCATCGAATGGAATTCGGTGGCTACGCCTGCGAAGTCCCGGCGGGACTTCGTGACCGTAGCCCGGAAATTTCATTTCCGTGC
>JACIWT010000017.1 GCA_014360825.1 Chloroflexota bacterium
GTATGTTTTTGGGGCTGGTAGCGAGGCTGCTCTTTTCATTTTGGGGCGGTGGCGAAACGGCAGACGCTGCGGACTTAAAATCCGCTGGAGGCAACTCCATGAGGGTTCGAATCCCTCCCGCCCCATTGAAACACAATATGTTGTAGATTCTGGCTGATCTTACCTATATCTGGTGGTCTCAGGCTCTCCTATCGCAGGAGAGCCTTTTCTTTTGCCTCCAAAAGTCCTGCGGACTTGCGCAAAGACAAAGCAGCAAAACTCCTGCGGATTCTCTTCAGGACTCCTGCGGACTTCGAGAATCCGCACTCTCTAAGGAATTGATATGGAGGTAACACAATGGCTGGAAATACCGATCTGACTACCCTTATCGAGGGATTTCGTCTCTTTTGCTTGGCTGAGGGCAAGCAAGTCACCACTATGCGCTGGTATATGGGAAAGCTTAAGGTTTTCGTGAACTACCTCCAGGCCCAGAACTTGCCAACCAGCGCTACTGAAATCACCACTACCCACCTGCGAGCTTTCCTCGTCCACCTGAGGGAGAACGTTAAGGCTGATGAGAACAATCCCATGAAACCAACACAAGACAAGCAACTCTCCCCTAAAACCATACAAGGCTATGCCCGCACACTGAAGGTTTTCTTCTCGTGGCTCGCTCGGGAAGGCTACCTCCGTGATGATTTGGGAAGGTTGCTTAAGATCCCCAGCGCACCAAAGGTGATCGTTGAAACCCTGAGCGACTCACAGATCAAGCAGCTGTTGTCAACCGTTGATTGCAGGACCCCGAGGGGATTCAGAGATTACTGCATCATCCTGGTCCTTCTGGACACCGGAGTCAGGCTGTCGGAGCTAGTCAACCTTCAGCTCAAAGACCTCGACCTGGAAAGAGGAGTCTTCAAGGTGATGGGGAAAGGTGCCAAAGAAAGGCTGGTACCCTTCGGCGCAAAAGTCAAGACGGCACTCTGGAAATACGTTCACAAGTTCCGACCCGAGCCATTCCATCCGAACATCGGCAATCTGTTCCTTCAATCCAACGGCCAACCCCTGACCTCTGATCAAGTATACCGGCTAATCAGGAATTACGCTCGCACGGCAGGAATTGAGGGTGTAAGATGCTCGCCGCATACGCTCCGCCATACTTTCGCTAAGAACTTCCTCATAAACGGTGGTGACCTGTTCACTTTGCAGAAGATCCTGGGTCACTCCAGCCTGGATGTCGTGAGAATATATGTGGAGCTGACCTCTGAAGAGGTGCAGGTTCAACACCGGCGATACAGCCCGGTGGACTGGCTGAAATTAAAGGTCTGAGCAGGTAGCCAGTCTGGCCCTGAAAACATCCATTGGGCTGTATTTCCACTGTTGGGCGAGGAGATCCTTCGTGTCGAGATTGACATAGAGTTTCACTACTTCTAGGCTGGAGTGACCAAGGATGCGCTGCAGGGTAAGCAGATCTCCTCCATTAAGGAGAAAGTTTCGGGCGAAGGTGTGCCTACAGGTGTGGGGGCCCAGCCGCTTTCCGTGGATCCCCGCTTCCCTGCACGCCTGGGCGATGATCTTATAGACGTAGTCAGACGTTAACGGGTATCCGGCCCTGGTCAGAAAGACATTATCAATGCTGCTCAGGGCGGGCGTCGGCCTGTACCTGTGCACATAGTCGAGTAGCGTCCTGCAACTACTTCTGCCCAGAGGAACTATGCGCTCCTTGTTGCCCTTACCGAGGACCTTGAAATATCCACCGTCTATACAGAGGTTCTTCATTTGCAGATTGACCAGTTCAGAGACACGCACACCGGTATCCAGGAGTACGTGCAGCATGGCGTAGTTCCGCTTCCCTTGGGCGGTAGGTTTTCTTATCGTGGTCAGAAGCCTGCTCACCTCCTGATCGGTGAAGAATGGCATCGCCACGGTCGCTATCTTCGGCGTCTTGATGTGCCTCATCGGATTGTCAGTCAGGAGACCTTCCATGACCGCCCAAGAGAAGAAAGCCTTCAGCGTTTTCACATAGCCGGCCACTGTGTGCGAAGACAATGCTCTGTCTCCGGTACAGCGTCGTGGGTTATTCTCGCCGACCTTGACCTGGGTTTGTAAGTGATGAACAAACCGCCTGATCTCCTGCACAGTGATTTCCTCCACCCGCGCGGATTGGCCTTGGTTTCTCAGAAAGACCAAGAAGTACTCCAACTTCTGCCGATACCAGCGTATCGTCCTCGGGCTTTTGCCCTCGATCTGACAACAAAGAAGATAGTTTCTGACCAGTGTTTCGACGGAATTGCCCGCCCTTGAGAGGCTTACTGCCCAGGCGCCTTCAGCCCGCACCCGAACCCCAGGACGCACTCTTTGAACCTTGCCCATCTTAGAAAACCATCCGCAATTGAACCTCTCGCGAGGTGAGACTCTCAATCCACAAATCTCATGCGCTGCTCTTCACCTGGCCTGCGCCAGATCGGCCCCAGGACATCCCCGTGAACCAGATCTCGAGCCGTCACCAGGACCGTGGGCAGAGAGGGGAACTCACCCCTACCAAGCCTTCTGGCCATCCAATCCACCATCTTCTTCTCCCTTCGCTCATCCGGAGCCACAATTAGGAGCCGTGGCCGGAGCTCCATTTCCCCAACATGGTTATGATAACCTCGTACTAGGTAGTACGCTTCATAGACCTGTAGTTTCTCAGCGAAGCGCGTCATGCTCTCCGTCCCCCGATCCCACTCCAGAAAAAAGGAACCCTCCTCCGTTCCCAGAGCCCACAGACAATAGGCGTCCGGGCTCAGGACGAGACGCTTTCCACGATGCGTGAATGCATAGCGCACTTCACCTTCCCCGAGCCACACCAATGCCCTCCCTCCCCTGCTCTCAAGGCCCTCTTTTATGGCAATGTAGAAATCCACTACTTCTAGCCCATGGCAGAGGCCAGCAATGCTCTCCACCCTGCGACCTCTTGCACCCGGGCCAACAACCTTTTTACGGCCCTCATTGAAAGCCAGAAGGGCACCCCTTCCCGGCTGATAGACGTAAGGCCCTGAACCCTGGGTCACGGGCAGCCGCAGGCGGGTCAGGTAACCCCTTTCTGTCAGGATTCTCAGGCGTCGGCAGGCGGCTTGCACCGAGGCCAGCTCACCATCTTTCCGGAAGTAGAGCCTTTGGATCTGCTCCCGAATCATCTGCCCATGCCGGACTACCGCCCGGATGATCTCCTGATCCCGGGAAGTGGGAGGCAATGTCCTGCCGGCGCCGCTTCTCCGGTTCCTCATATCTCCCCTCCTTCTCTCCCAACACAATCGCTTCCTCTACCACATGGCGAGGTAGAGCGTACTTCTCCCTGCTCCTCTGGACCAACATCTCCACCTGGTCCCTAGCCTGGTATCTGGAAGGCGGGGGCGGGGTGCGGGCCCAGAAGGCAGGCAATTTGACCCCCTCCTGCATCAATTGCGCGTAGATCTCGTACCTCCCCAGAGAGCGGATCTCATCGGCGCTTAGCTCCTGGGTATTGAAGTGCCGCTCCAAGTAGACCGCCTCGTCCCGCTCGCCCATTTGGAAGCAGATGACGTTCCCCACGTTGGCAAAGATCGCCTCCCTGGTCTCTTTCGGCTTCAACTGTCCCAGACGCTGGGCAGCCAGGATGAGCCCCAGACCAAACTTCCTCACCTGGTCTGCCATCTCCCCCACCGTGCGAGAGATGAACCAGGAGCACTCGTCCATGATCAGGAAGTGTAGGGCCCTTTCCGATTCCGGCGTGTCCTCTCTGGAAAGAGCAGTCTGCCGAAAGAGCAAAGTCAGTAGCGAGCCCAGGAACTGGGCGTTGTTGACCCCGATCCCGGCCAGGTCAAACAGGAGAATGTTGCTTTTGTCCATCACGTGGCGGATGTTGATCGCCGATTTCCTTTGCCCCACGATGTTCCTAATGAAAGGCGTTCCCAGAAAGCGCTGCAGCCGGTGCAAGGTAGGGGCCACCTTCTGCTCCCTGATCCCCTCCCGGAAAGCAGATAATTGCTCGAGGAAGCGCCTGGTCTCGGCGTTGCTCACCCTGGGCAGGATGGATTGGCGATAGAGGTCGTCGTCCAGGATCCTGGCCATGTCTACCAGGGTGCCCCCGATCTCGAGAGCCGCGTAGGCCGTGTGTCTGAGTACCATATCCAGGACCGGCCCCCAGTACTCCGTCCCATAGATGCGGCGGCAGATCTCCACCAGTTCGTCCACGACCAGGAATTCGAAGCCCGGCCTGGCAGTCAGGAAGTTAAGGCCCACCGGGTGGGCCACATCGGCGAAGCGCACCACGATCACATCTTCGAGCCTGTGGTCAGGGAGGCTGCCCAGAAGGGAGGGCACCAGGCTGCCGTGAGGATCCATCACACTCACCCCAAAGCCCAGGGCTACCAGGTCCAGGGCAATGTTGAGCAGGAGGGTTGACTTCCCAGTCCCGGTGGACCCGAAGAGGACCAGATGCCTCAGGAGATCCTGTGGAGCCAGACGTATTTCCTTCTCCTGCCCATTCAGCGAAACAAACCCCACCCGTACACCCTTCGTGGCCAGTCTCGTCAAGGGCGGCAGCCTCCTGGCCCCGCTGAACTCCAGGTATCGATTGCGTACTTTCTCCGGCGAGGGGATGTGATACAGTGCGGTCAGCTCGTCCAGGGTGAGAAGGGAAGGGTTCAGGCGAAGGAGAGGCCAGTGCCTCGAGCGCATGGCTCGCAGAGCACTTCCGGAGTTCACCTTGATCCTGGTGGGCCTGAGGGCATTCTCCGCCCCAAACTGGCCGAAGGCAGCGATCATGTTCCCCAAGCGGTTGCGAGCCTGGCGGGTGGTCCCAGCCCAGGCCATCAGCCGCAGGATAGCTTGGAAGCATATGCCCTCCATGCTCGGTGCCAGGGCCGGGCGCACCAGGATCTGGATCATCGCCCCATCGCCGGGTGAAAGGTCCGAGATGCTGGCCAGAACCCCGGCCATCGGATCGGCTTCGCTGTCCTTCAAGATCCTCAAAGGCCTGTCCCGGCTCATACCTAGCACCAGCTCCGCAGAGGCGAACTCCGCTGGTTCTGAGCCCGCTTCCTCGGTGGGTTGGATTTCTACATCCGGGAAGTGGGCTTTGATTTGCTCCACCGCCATTTCGCCTACAGCTGGGTAGGGCACCCAGATTTGAAACTGAATTCTACCAGACTCTCCTCTGATCTCCAGGGAGATGTGTTCCTGCAGTCCAAACAGGCGGCGGATGATAGACTTAGGCAGTGCCTGCCAAAAGGCAGCCAGCCACCTGCTGGAGGCGGAGAGGTCATGAACGGTATTCTTCGATGGCACGATCTTCAGGATCTGGTACATTTCTTTGCCCCAGGATCAAAATGCGACCAAAACATATAACGTCGTGACGGGACAGAGCCGTTTTTCAGCCTGGATTGGGCCCTTTTTCTGTTGAAACGAGCTCAACAGCGATTTGAACAGCGATTTCAATACCAACAACCCCATTATATCACGTGGCCTAGGACCCGGAGAGGTGCCCTTTCTCATACTCGTAAGCCAGTGCTCCCACAACTACGCCTAAGACAAATACCAGGGCTAAGGCAATTATAGAGCCTTGTTTGGTTGGGATCGCCGGGGCGAGGCATCGCGAGAGGAGCCAGGCCATCGCACGTAAGACCCCGTATCCTAGAACCCAGAGCAAGCCGCCAAGCAGGGCATAGCCAGCCCGGCCGAGGGGTGACGCGGTCGGGCCCCATTTCTTCCCACCCGGCCACCCACCAGCCAGCCTTCCGATCAGCTCTCGACTCATCCCCAGGCACAGGGGCCCGATCACGCCAAACAGCACAAAGGCAACGGTCGTGATGAAGACAGACGCCAGGATAGCCCCCAGGCGAAAGCACGCTCTGGCAACCCATCGACCCAGTCCGAAAAGGCACCCGCTCCCCATGACGGCCTCTCACAAGATCAGGTACCTAGTTGTCACGAAGAAGCCAGGCCATAAAGCATGGCCAGCGCGGCCGCGACGCAGAGGCAGATGATCACGATCCACAGCACGATGTTGACCACGATGATAGCCAACTCGAGGGCCATCACGAACCCATTAGCAGCGCCGATGACCACCTCAAAGAAGGCTACCCAGTGGTACTGGGCTCTACCTGCTGACAAGCCCCTAGTAGCCACTAGTAGGACCAGATACATCACCAGACTGGCCAGGTTGAGGGTCGCCAGGAAAGGGCTGCACTGATACAGGGCCCACAGGATCTGTCCAAATTGGTCGCCCAACACCAGGAAGAAGTCAGATGTGAAGACAGGCACTATCGATGGCAGGACCAGGATCAGCAGCAAGCCGGCCAGGATGGTCGGACCAGCCAGGATCGTCGCTCTGCGCAGGTGGTGATCGATGGGCGCCCGCCACGACTCGTAGGCTGTCGCCCGCGACAGAAAGCCAGCCAAGTTCACGCTCTGCATGGTCACTCCTCCTCTCCGTAGCGCCAATGGGCCAAGTAGAACCAGTAGGCTGTCTCACCTTCCTCCACAGGCCTGCCGGGAGCAACAACGGCCCCTAACAGGATCGGGTCGAGCGTCAGGCACGCTGCTCCCAAAGCCATCAATGCTGGCGCAACTGCCACCGCCCCCGCGGCTACTGCTGCACTCACCACTGCCGAAGCCGCCAGCGGCGCGGCGGCCAACCCCCAGGTCACTCGGGCGGCTGTCCCAAGCCAACCAGAAAGGCGTGCAACTGGCTTGGGTGTCGAGGGCATGAGAACCTCTGCCGTCACTCCTCCCTCACGGATTCTCCCCTTCTCTACCTCGTGAGCTACGTATAGAGCATCGAACTCCACTCCTGCCTTCTGCATGGCCCGCAGGTGTCTCAAGATCCGTTTGGGAACGGGGAAACCATCTCGGTCGTGGAACAAGGGATCTTCTGCCAGGTTCACCAGTACCCAGTCGCGGTACTCACCACAGTACACGCGATGGCCGCTGAAGAGCGGCATCGTCCCAAGTTGGAGCACGGGAAGATCTGCCTCCAGGCTGAGTGCCACGACCGACCTGGCGCGCTCATAAAGAGCTGGGTCGACTGGCGGGCGCGGGATCAATCCCCTGACTTGTCCGCCTTCCTCCGTCTGCAGAAACAATGGTCCTAAACGAACTTCCATTAGCATAGCTCACCTCCCACTTCCTCGTCATCAAGAGGGTCCTCACGTGCCAGCCCTGAATGTCTGCCACCCTTTTCGTGCTCGGACGGTGTGCCACCGATGAATAGGTCAGAGAACCGACACCCGTCCGGATGGTAGAGCCGCAGGATGAGCCAGGGACCCTGTTTCCTTAAACTCATCTTCGCGATGCTGATAGCCCGTCTGCCTTTACTATTCATGTGCTACCCTCCTCACGATTTCCTCCCGAAAGACAGGCACCGTGCAATGGATCTCCCAGTGACTCCACTTCTTCGCTTCTATCTCTGCCCTCCTTCCCGTACTCCAACTGCACCCTTCGGGTCGGCCTCCCCAAGTAGAAAAACTGGCGAGCACCGGTGAGCCTGCCCGCCAGTCAGTTGACAACGAGAGGAAAGAAGCGTATGATATAGATGGTGAGATGACTGCTCCTGCGGCGGGACTCTCACCGTAAGACGCCTGGGTGCGAGCCGGGCGTCTTTTCTCTTTTCACCTATATCCTATCCGAAAGGCCAGCCGTGTCAAGGCCTCACCCCTTGACTTCCTGCATTTCCATGGTGATATCAGCCCTTCATGGGCAAAAAGCGATCCAATTCTTCGACCAGTGGCTCCAAAGCATCGTCATAATAGGTCAGATGCGGCTTCTTGAAAAGGTCCATTAAATCCACCCTCTTGCCTCGGTCGGCCAGATAGTGCTCCGCTCTGCTGACCGCCAGGCTCAAGAGCGACAGGCCAAAGGTCCCGCTCAGAAGCTGTAGCCAGCTGCTTCCCCTCTGAGCCGCAAGGAGTGACAGGCCCCTGGTGACCCATTTCCTGATCGTTCTCTTATCTCGGCCGTAGTCCGCGGCCAGCTCCGCGAGCCTCGCCCCGCCGAGCCACCGCTCCGCCAGTTTGCCCAGCCGGAAACCAGAGGCTCTCAGATGATGGTAGGCCGTAATCGCCAGGTAACTGAACCGCTTCCCACACACCGTGCATCTCAAGCGAGGAACCCTCGTTCCATAGGCACGGCTGTAACCGTCACGCACGAAATTGCCTTTGCCCTCCACTCCGAAGGCCGCACACGCCCTGTTAGGGCACCAGCACTTCATGAGATCGATGTACCTGATCCGGGCCAAGAATTCGCGAAACAGTGCCTCATCAAACACCTCATCCTCGCGGTTGCCCATTATCCCTCCCCGCAACAACCCTTAGGCCCAGGAGCGTGGCTATGACAAAGTGCCAAAACGATCGCGCTGTCTTCTCTCCAAGACGCTCTCATGCGCTCCATTCCCTCTTCGCTACTTTACGTCCCTTTTTCGGCTCCGCGTCGGTTCGCAGCGATAGATATCATGGCCGTTCCTGACCAATATCCACATGGCCTGACTGCTACATCGCTTCCAGACCCACAAGACGAGGAAAACAGCTGCGGCACTGAACTGAAAGGTTGCGTTTTCCATCGCAGCTCTCTTTTCCGACTTGGTCAAGCATACGAACCAGCGCAAGTCCAGGACCACCACAAAATGGCGTCCCTGGGCCTTTCTAAGGCCCCAGAAAGCCTTTTCGGTGGCGGGAGGACATCATGATCCCCATCCCTTCTGCCCCTGAGCTCTCCGAGGCCTGGGCAATCGCCCCGTTCACGAGTTATAACAAGTCCTGTCACCATCCCCTGGGTCAGCATCACTTCGTCCATCAACCGACGCTTTCGCTCTATCTTATCCGCTTCGATTGGCCCTGGCTTGCCCGGCAGGTTGAACTTGGGTATACTTTCAGGTGTGCCCACCGAGCTTCTCATATTATATCGTCGTAGGTGGAAACGAAAACTCACGCCACTGCGCAAGAATCTCGCCGAAAACGTGCTTTCACCAAGCTTCAAGTCGGCATCGTCACGCTCTGTCCACTAAGTCTTGCGCAGGCCAGATAACCAGTGTGACTTGGACCCCATGGCTGAAGAAAAGTCCGACCGGCTACTGTTTGAAGCGATTCAATACGGCTCACCGCCTGAGCGCAAGGCGGCCGAGGAGGCCCTCCACAGCAGGTATAAGGATGTGGTGCGTAGGCATATCAGGCGCAACGTGCCCCCACCTGACGCCGTTGACTTGGAGCAAACCGTCTGGATGGAGGTCATCCAAGGGGCCCGCAAGGTCCGACTGCGGTTCGAGAGTGCCGCGCCGTGGATACTGGGGATAGCCCGCAAGAAAGTGGCGGAATTCTATCGCCGTCCAAAACCACCTACCTCGTCGCTCCAAGAGGGCATGGCAAGCGAGGGCCGCATCGCTGAGCCGCTGGAAGAGCGGGAGAATATCCTGGAATTGCGCATGGCTTGGCGAGCCCTCACCCCGGAGCAGCGCTTAGTGGTTTTCCTGGCCGACATCGTGGGAGCCCCCCTCTCCGAGGTGGCGCGATGGGTCGGTCGTTCCGAACAGGCCATCTACGAGATGCACAGACGGGCTAAGGAGGCCATCCGTTCCCTCCTGTGGGATATCCAACAGGGACACGAGCCCCAATCCCAGTGGCTGGCGCCATCCTCCCACACCTACGTAGTCATCGATCTACACCCGGCGCTCGGTCTGGGGGAACTCCAATTTCTGGCTGAAGGCACTGGCGTGGAGCCCGACCTGTTGTTGGATTCTTTCGAGTTTGGGATGGCCCTCTACGTGGAACGGACACCGGAGTATCTGGAGGCAGTAGACCGCCACTTCGCACTTTTTCACCTCGTTCTCCTCTCCCGGGAGGGGCTGGAGGAGTATTTGGCAGGCACGGGCGAAGGTTGTGATGCCTATGTATTCCAGATGACCCTGGAAGACGATTGCCTTACCCCTGACCCCCGTTATCAGGCCCTCAAGATGCGCGCCGGCTGGCGCTTGCGGCCCACCGAGGGGCCCGAGTAAGGCCACAGTTTCCTGACCCTTTCCCATCCACGGACCGTGCGGGGTAGTGTAAACCACCGGGAATCCAAGACTCTGCCAAAACGCGTCCGCGGGCTCTCGCAAGGCCCTCTGGAGCCCTGGTCAGCGCAATCCCTGTCTCCTCCGTCCGCTGCCTTTCCCAAGACGTTGAGAATTGCCTCTTGACAAGTTATAAGAACTATTGTTATCATCGATTGTAGTTAGCAGAACTCTGTCTGTAAAACTATGCCTTTGCCCTATCTCACCTACTTCGATCTCAAGGAAGAACCATTCAGCACGGTCCCCTCCCCCAGATATCTCTTTCTCACCCCGGTCCACGCCACCGCCCTGGGCAAGACCGAGTTCATCGTCGAGGCCAAGAAGGGCCTGACCGTCATCTTCGGAGAGACCGGCATGGGCAAGTCCAGCCTCGCTCGGCTCCTGCACCAGAAGTTCCTCGACCGAGGCTTTAATTCGGTGCTGTTGACCAATCCCAACTATCCCACTCCTAATGCGCTCCTGCGCACCATCATCCAGGAATTCCGGCTTCCCAGGACAGCCCGGGCCTATAAGGACAACCTGGATCTTTTCAAGGCCTACCTCTACGATCAAGCATTGGAGAAAAGGAAAACTATCGTCCTCATCCTGGACGAGGCTCAAAGTCTACGCTTTCCCCTCCTGGAGTTGCTCAGACAGTTGATCAATTACGAGACCAACGAGCAGAAGCTCCTGCAGCTGGTGCTCTTTGCCCAGGATGAGCTCAGGCTGAAGCTGGCCCACCCGCGAGGCAAGAGTTTCCGCAGCCGCATCGCCATGGCCTCCACACTGGACCGGCTGGCCCCAGAGGAGATCGAGAAGATGATCGATTTCCGCTGGCAGGTGGCCAGTGGCGGGAACGCACACCCCTTCGAATTAGGGGCTTTACGAATGATCTTTGAGCATTCGCAAGGCATCCCCAGAGAGGCCAATATCTTGGCCGACAATTCCCTCCTTCTGGCCTACCTCAGGAAGGTCAGGAGGATCACCCAGAAACTGGTTGAGGAGGCAGCCAGGGAGCGCCATGAGACCATCGGCTCTGGGAAGGAGAAAGATGAGAAACGACCCATTCGCTGAACTAAGTGGCCTGGATCAGAAGCTCTTCACCGCCCCTCCGAAGGCGGACGAGAAGGGCGTGAGCGGCCGTTCAAAGCAACGAACAGACGAACGTCCGGACGTCCGGAACAAAAGACGGACGTCCGTCGGAAAGGAAGAAGAAACTTCCCAACGTCCGGCCCAACCAACGGTGGAACGTCTGACCGAACGGCGGCCCTACGATTTCTACCGGGATCAGGTGCTCTGGCTGAATAAGACCAAGGTGGAGATCCAGGAGAAGTACGGCCAGCGAGTCACCGCCAACGCCATGGTCCAGCTGGCAGTGGATCTTTTGATGCAAGATTACAAACGGCGGAAGGAACGTTCGAAGCTTGTGACCGAACTCGTTTTCAACCAATCGACGGAGCAACGTCCGTCCGGAGGGACGTGAAATGCAAAGCCTGAAGGAGATTCTGGAGAAGCACACTATCGTCATCGAGGACCCTCTGCTGCGCAAAGGGTTCACCATCGTGCCCAACCTGCTCTTCCTTTTCAAGGGGTTGTCACATGGGGCCCGCTTGACCTACGTCCTGCTCCTGAAATATGCCTGGCAGGAGGGCAGTTGCTTCCCAGGGATCGACCGGCTGGCTGCGGAGTTGGGAGTGGAACGCAAGTCGGTGATGAGGTACACCAGAGAATTGCGGGAGAAAGGGTTGATTAGCATCAGGCGCAGGGGTCTGGGGAAGACCAACGTCTATCACATCACTAAGCTTAGGGAAGAAGTTATCTCAAAGCTGAAGTCCCATGCGTAGGACTTCTGGAAGTCCCATATGTGGTACATCCGGAAGTCCGACTGGTGGGACCCTAAGAATACACAGATGAAGAAGACACAGAAGGAAGAATACTCAGCGTTAACGCAGATGAAAATGACGGGCGAGAAAGATCCAGCCCATATAAGGTATTTAGTCGAACAGATCCTAGAGGTATGCCGGGATACGAGGAGTACTCGCTTCTACAGCCAGGTGGCCAGAGCCTTGCCCGATGAGGTGATCTTTCGTTTCTTATCGGAGATTAAGGATGACAAGACGATCGAGAATAGGGGAGCGGTGTTCACCTCGAAGGTGAAGCGGTATCTTGAGAAAGAAAGAGATGAAATCCGCAGCTAACTCTTTGCCAGCTCAATATGCCAATAGAGCCCTGCAGCGGGTTCTTCCATTTCTGACCAGCGAGTGGTTTGGGATGCTGCTTAAGGCCTGCAGGGTGATCAAGCAGCACTTGGGTCGGGAGTTGCAGGAGGGAATGTACGAGATTGTGGATTACGACTCTACCCTTGAATTGAAGGATAGGCGAGGGAGGGTGGCAACCTTGGAGCGGCAACAGAGGGTGCGCTTCCTTCAGGATAACATTATCGCTTACCAGGATCAGGCTTGGGGTGATGGCGAACTTTTCGCGGCCTACAAATGCAGCCCCGGGGTTCCCGTGGATCGCTACCGCGACGGCTTCAAATGGAAGGTGCTCATCTCCCTGCGGGAGACCAAACAGCGAGGCGAAGTCACAGAATTCCATTTACGCAGAAAGATCCGCAACGGGTTCACCAAGCCCAATGAATGGTTGCAAACGGAACTGAGTCACAGAACCCGTCACCTGCGCATTCGTATCATCTTTCCCAGAGGTCGACCCTGCCAGCGAGCGCTGCTCATAGAACGCAACCGAAACCGGACCAGCGAACTGGGGCCAGACCATTTCAGCGCCCTAGTGGATGGCCGTCAGATGCTTTCGTGGGAGACGGATCGGCCCAGGATCAATGAACTCTACACCATAAGGTGGCAGTGGTAGCGAGGCAGAGGAGAACGGAGGAGCGATGGGTACCTCGGACCCATCGCTCCTCCTTGCACTCAGCTTCCTTGTCCACCACCAACCATTTGTCACCCCCCAACAAGAGATTAGCGCCCGAGCAGTCAGACCGGTCACCACGGACTGTGAGCAAGGACACCGACGATAAGGCATCAACAGTGGTAAGCCTGATGCCAGGCGAAGACAGCGCTTATATCGGCCTGGATTATAATCGATAACGCTCATAATGTCAAATCAATGTACTAGCCTCACCTATCTTTAGGTCTTGGCTTGGGGCCGGGACGGACACCACGCGCTTTGTACTCTCTGACAGCCTGCTCAGTGGTCACCCAGTTCCGACCGATCTTCTGTCCCCAGATCGTCCCCCGTCGCACCAGATAACGCAGGTGAGAGGGAGACAAACCGGAGATTCTGGCTGCCTCTGACAAGGAGAGCAGGCGCCTTGCGGCCTCTTCCAGGTAGTCGTGCTTCGTCTGGTCACCATCCTTGAGTAGTAATGGGCTGGTTTTGAGTTTGGTCTGGCTAGCGTCTATTTTATCCCATCTTCTGCTACTCAGGTAGTTCCTTGTGTCAAGGACCCGCTGCGAATTCCCCGCCGTATTGGGCTCACTGGTGCTGATCCACGGCTGCGGAGGGGTGATGTCAAGGATTAAGAGTGGGATACAACCCGCGATACCACGATGGCCACCAATCGCTGCCCAACTGGCAATACAAAAGCAAAAATGAGCACAGAGGGGTTGTGCGGGGACTTATCGATCGCCAGGATGGGCGTGCGCAGGCTCCAAAAGAGCCAAAAGAGGGATTCGCGGAGCGCAATCACCGTTCGAGTTTCGGATTGCCCTGCACTCCATTTCGCAGTTCATCCATTCTGACCCACGCATACCAGTCCCTGATGCCCAACCGTTCGGCCCAGCGATTGATAACCACGACATCTCCTCGATAGTTGTTCTCACCGTTCCCATCCAAGATACTGAGCAACTCATTCGCTGCCTCAGACAGCCGGCTGGCATAGGGAAGCGCAAGACTTGAGTCACCAAGTATCTCCAAGACACGCCTTGCGAAGGCACAATTCATGATCGCACTTGCTTCATGGACACACCGAGGCGTGAAGAGCCGGATCTCAGGAACCAAGACCACCTGATCCTCCTGCACCTGCCTTCGCAGTGCTTCTGCCTGTAGCGGGTGCATGCTTGGATACCCTTGAAACAGCCACTGCTCGATGCGCAGATCGACCGGGTAGTTGGTCACCTGCCGCACGATACCCGCATGCCAGATGAACAGGACTTCCTTGACTGCCTGGGCAGGGAACAAGGGGATTCTTTCTTGCACCTCTGGCAGAAGGCGGCGATTGACCAACCTTCTTTGTCCTGCTGTGATTGAGGGAAGGAACCTCTCCGGAGCCGGAACGGACCACAGCCTCAGCAGGTGGCCGCACTCATGGGCGATCAGATAATCGAGATAGCGCTCGTATTCGGGGTTGTAGGCCAGAACGTGGTGGGCATCGTTTGCCCGGGCGACTCTCACCGCCGCCCGCGTGCTCAGTCCCGAGTCCGGTACGATCTGAAGGGACTTCCCGGTCGTCTGCGCGGTGAGCCACAGGATCTCCTGACTCTCCACGCGAAGGTGCCGGAGAAGAGACTCCGGTTGGATGGGCCAGGACGTCGGTCGAGATTCGAACTCGTGCACAGCAGCAGGGGGCAGACACGGATGTTTCCGCAAAAGTCCACCTCAATAAGTCCATCCTCCCTCATGCTCAGTCAAACAGATTTCAGCACCTTTGTCAAGACAACAAATATCCGCAACAAATGCTCTCAGCAGTGGCGGCTCTGCCGCGCGACCCTCTTAGTGGCCGTGTTCCCCCTCTTTCCTCCCCAGGCTCAGGGCCAGGGCCAGCAGAATCATGGCGAGCACCATCCCCAGTAGCAGCTGAGGCACAGGTCATCACCTCCTCCCCCATCATAACACGGTCAACGCAGGCCGATCAACGTCGGGGGAAGGTCGTGCTCATAGGAAGTGGAACACCTCTGGTCGCTCCCAATTGCCCATTGACAGGGATGTACCGGATCTGCTATGCTGACACCAGTGAGGCATGCAGCACCGTCCGAGGGCCGCACGTGAGTGGCCCCGCCACAAGCGAAGCCCGACGAAGTCGCATGTCCTCTATGAAAGAGGATCAACCCATTCACGAGATGCGTGACGAACGCGGTAATTCATCGCCGGAGGGGAAGGAATATCCCTTTGGCAGAAGCATCCTCAACCGCCTGAAGAAGATGGTCAACGAGGATTGGGGGCCCTGGCCGGTCGACGAACAGGAGGACTTGGTCAAAGCCCTCTACCTGACCGAACGCGAGGTATGCATCCCAGAGCATTTGGTCGGCGAAGATCTCATGGACGACATCGTAAACCTTTTCTATTACCCCCTTGCTGCCGTGAGAGAGGAACTAGAGCAGCGCACGGGGACAGAGCAGTTCATCCACATCTTTGTCCAGCCCTCTTACCTGGACACCTCCTTCGGCGTTATGGTGGCTGGAGAGAAGGTCCTCCTGACCGTCTCGTGTAAGGCATGGAATTTCTTCTGGGTGAATGAAGAGGAGATGGTGAGAGCGCTGGAGAGTTGGTATCGCAGCGCTGAAACCAGGCTCCAGGGCGGGGCCAGGCTCTTCGCTGATGACGCCTGGGCATTGCAGACCCTGCTGCACCAGGTGCGGGGGGAGGATATCCCGCGGTTGGAGGCAGATAACCCTTGGCGGGCCAAGGAATTGTGCCGGGCAGCGGATCTGCTCTCCCGCCTGCTGGAAGAGCCGAATGGCGACATGCATCCAGCCACAACCTGCGATAGGGGAGAGGGCCCGAGTCGGCCTGGCCACCTTTATGTCGCAGACCAACGAGGAGAGCCACACAAACACACATGAAAGAGCGAGAACCCAATTTTGAAGACGAGAAGATACGGGCCTGGGTCAAACGGCCCAAGGAACACGATTTCGAGAGCCTTGACCAGGACCCTACCATCATCAGCATTGATGGGGAGACGGAGGAGATCTACGAGAGCCGAGCGTATCACTTCCGGCCAAGCCCGGAAACGGTCTTCCTCCTCCTCGGCATGTTGGTGGAGCGAATGGGGGAGCAACTGGCGGAGATTTCTGCAGAACAGGTCGGAGATTGGGTGACGGACCTGCTCGAGAACGGCGGCATCAAGTTCCTGGCCAAGCGACGCAAAGAGGATGGCCGGATCACCTATATCCTGATAGGGATCAGCCGCACCTCACGGTGGCTCCTCGACCGCCAGGAGCTAGTCGAGGAGAGCAATTACCGCCAGGCGGTTGAGGAATTCGAGGGGCACCCTCTCACCAAGGCGCTCCTTTCTGCGCCGGCGGTGGTCACCCTCGAGGAATGGCGGCGCTACGCGGAGGAAGGCCCTTTTGCAGGAAGTATCACTGAGGGAGAAAACGGAGCCAATGTCAAAGGCAGCCCCCTGGTACTCTCGTGACTGGCAATGCCAGATAGGCTGATCAACGCCGTGGCTCATTCAAGCCGGGCAATTGTCAGCAAGCAGCCAGCACGGCTTCCTTAACCTCAGTGCGAATTCGGTTAGCCTCTGGACGGAGGGAGGTGGGGATAATCTTCGTGTTGGGGGTAGTACTGACGGATGAAATCCCCGGGACGCAGGATAATGATGGGCAAACCAGCTTGCCCGACCTTCTCCGAGGCAGCCAGGATGTGCTGACGGTCGAGCGTCAGCAGGAACTCTGCCTCTCCTTCCACCGCAGCGGCCACGACGTGGACATCCTTCGGACTAATATAGCGGCAATATTTCTCCAGAGTCTCCTTTGGTGGTATCGGAAGAAGCCCCCAATTGACTTCTACCAGCAGCCGATAGAAGCGCCGCAGACTCTCTTCTGGGAATCGCCGCAGCGCATGCAAGGCCTCGAGGAGGATGACGAAAGTGGTCTGTGCTCGAAAGCCCCCAGCCTTGCAGGCCGCAAGGAGAAGGGCAGAGCCTCCTTGTGGGGAATGGGCCGCTGCCACCAACACCGAGGCGTCAAAGAAAAGGCGAGTATGGCGGCCAATTCTCATGCTATGACTTCTGCAAGGCGGACAGGAGCCGCTCGCCAATGGAGCGGGTCTCCTGGTCGATTTGGTCTTCCTTGAGCCACTCTTCTATCTGTGTCCTAGAGAAGGTGCGCAATTGGGCTTCTCCAGCCGTGGAGGTGGCCAGGAGGAAGAGTTCCACGTTCTCTTTGGGAACCCGGTACTGGCGTCCGAGTTTGCAGGCCACCAGCTTGCCCTGCCTGATATATCGATACACTGTATCCGGGGCTAACTGCAGGTATTCCGCTACCTCTTGGGGCGTCAGGACATCCTTAGTTAATGGCATGAACATCTCCCTTTCACTCTCGGATTAGTCATCCTAAGTCCATTTTAGTCCACTTGGGAGGATTTGTCAAGACATACGTTGATGCTCTTTGCATGTCACCATAGGGGCGCACCAAGCTCTCTCCCTGTGCGCACGAGTCTCACAACCCCGGCCTGGCCAATCTCGAGTACTTCTCCCTGGTCTCGTCGTTCCAGCTTCCCGGGGCCAGCCCCAGTTTCTCAAATACTCGCTCGATTCTCTCCCCAGCCTTGAGTTGTCGTACCGCAAAGGTGTCTCTCAGAACCTGGCAGCTAACCTTCTTTACAATCCCAGCCCTTTGGGCGGTGTTTCGCAATAAGTAGCTCAGATTGCGCTCGCTACACTCAAAGAGGTATTCCTGCGGGCAATACTCCGCCATGTAAGCCCTAAAAGCAGCAGGGAACTCAGGGGGAAGCCTCAGTTTCCTCTGCTTGAACGCCTTTCCTTTATGTCTGATCCAAACCTCTGGACGATACTGGTTCGAAAGATCGATGTCCTTGAGCCGAATCCCCAAAAGTTCCTCTCTCTTCACTCCTGTCTCCAAAAGGAGAAGAACTAGCAGGTACGTTCGGCTGTCCTTACTCGCCTCACCAAGGAGTCTCTCGCACTCCTCATCATACAGGACATCCGGCAGGGGAGAAGTGGCCCTTTTGTAGATCAGCCTTGATGCAGGGTCCTGCGGGATCACATTGCTTTCGACCAGCCAGCGGAAGAAGTTCTTCAGTGCGGTCACCCGGCGGTTCAGGGATTTTGGGCTGCAGGGCTTCCCGCGGCTAGATCGCAGATATGCAAGGAAGCTTTCCAGTTCAGCGGTGCCAATGCCACCGACCTTCTTGTTCGGGCCGATGAACTTCCGCAGGAGAACTACGTCTGCGAGGAAGGCTTTGACAGTGTGCCTGGAATACGAACTGGCTGCAAGGTGAGCGTGATAGGCCTGCATGGCCGCAGAGATGGAGGAGGCACTGGAAAGCGGCCTGGACGCAATTAGGGACGGAGGATATTCTCCCGTGCCATTCTTGACCTTGAGAAGTGGTAGTTGAAAAGCCCCGCCCTTTCCCTCCATGCCCCTATTATATCACCCCTTCCCATAGCCATGCTACTACATCCGTCCCATGTCCTATATTTCGCCTTTCTCTTTTGTCTCGCGCCGCGCTCAGGCTTTCTAGGGGAAGGGGGAGGATAGAAACCCTGGCTATGGGAAGGCGGGTGGGGAGGTACTTTAAGAGAGGACCACCGCTCCGTACACCAACATGCTGATAGCGGGGGTCCCTCGGGTTGCAATCGTCCTTTGGCCCACAGCGGCGACGCATTCCGCAGCATATGCCAATGCTGTTTATAGACATCAGGTAGTACAAATGGGAGTTAACTGGCCCCCTTCTCGCCTTTAAGGTCAATTTTGATCTATAGGCTTAGTGTCTGAAATGCGAATTAAGAAACGGGGGCTTTAGCATGAGAAAGGGATAATAGAACCCTTACCAAGTAGAGCTATCTCTTTCGGCTCAGCCCACGTAGCCCGAGTAGAGGACTTCTCCGCGATTTACAACCCCAGCCTGGGGAAGGCACTTGCCTGTCAGGCTTGTGGAAACACGGGGGTAGTGCTAAAATGGGCCTATGCACATCGAAGTCGACCAGAGTGGGAAAATCGGGGATACCAAAGTGGCAACTGTTTTAGCTTTCTCCGACACAGAAAGTTACGCTATCCTGATCCCGGCAGAAGTCAAACGGGCCTGTTTACATGAATTGCGCCAGAGAGGGAAATCTGGTACAACCCTTTACCTCCAGCTTTTTGCTGTTGGCCTTTTCCTGCTTTTAGCAGAGGTGGTTGGGAGAGTGTCGCTTGTCACCATTGACATCGAATATCCAGGACACAGCGCCACTACCAAGAGGTTTTTGATGAACTTATTTGGAAGGGCTGGGCTCTCGGTTGATGCAGACATGATCGAGTTTCGGCAAATTCACGGGGTCGGAAAGAAACCAGCCGCCCACGACAAGGCCTATTACGTCTCCCGTGGTGATGCCAAACCAGACAGGGTTATCACTCTTGAAGAGTTGCTCGAGCAATTCAAATGAAAAAGATCGGGGGCTGCCTGACGGCAGGTACACCTAGTTCAGCCCACGGAGTGGTTACCGTAAGGTCCCTAGGTCACCCGATCCATAAATATTATACCACAAAAACGAAAGTTGTCAAATTTTCGGTACTGGGACACTACATGGTACACCACACTGAACCGTGGTGTGCAGAACTTGGACAAATAGGCATACTCTGTCTGATTCCCTAATCAGCTGGAGATTTGCCCATGGACCCACAAACCATATTTTGCCCCAATTGACTGTCCGGCAAGAGAGCAGATCCTGAAGTTGAGACAAGGGTTCGGACAGGGTGCTGCACCGGGCGAATAAAGCCTCAAGCACCGTGCACGATCTGCCTGATGACACAAGCAGGCAAACTTTTTGTTTCAGTAGAATGAACAGCCCGGAGTAGAGGTTCCACCTTTTTACCCCTGTTACTGCAGGTTGCTGTATGAAGGAATCAGCAGGCAACGGTTCAGACTGGTTCACTCCTTCACCGCAGAGGTGGTCACGGATCGCTTCGCCCATCGCAGGGCTTACTGTTTGATAAGTCCGCGGGACTTCTGAAATCGATGTGCTTGCGGACATCCTCAGCACTTTGGTCTACAGTTCGGATACTGTCGCCATGTGGAACCGGAATGAATTGGGAACAAGGTCAAAAAGGACTACATAATGCAGCCAGGATTTCCTACCAGAGGGTGCAGGAAGCGAGCTGCATACCCACAAAGAGCAAGTCAAATCTCCGTGGGCAGTACATCCCCCTGAACCCGGTAGCTCTCCAGCGTCAGATCAAAACCCTGCAAGATGACTCCGGCGTTAGGCCATGGGAGGATTCACAAATGATGCAACGTGGCACATTCAAGGATTCCCCACATCTCGAATCTAAGGTTGTCTTCCCCGGTGAAAGGTAAAGGTTGGGGCCAGTTTGCACTACTGCGATGGTTTTTCGGCCTGCATTCGACTTCACGAGGTGACCTGTGGGTAATCACTACTGCGCATTCTGTCACCTAAACCCTAAGTGCAGCGTTTCGTAAATTCAGCACCGTTTCTTTTGGGTTTGGCTGCCACAGGGACCAATTTGATAGGCAGAACAAGGGCATCAATGATTTCCAGGCCAGGTAATTCGCAATGATTTACGCAATACGTACCCGGTGTTCGCCAAAAGATGGCGATCAGTGGCCTGCAGCGACGGAGTGGTCGCAGTTCGGCATGGCGAACGAATCTGGGGCAAGGTGTGTGCTCGTTCGGGGTCATTGTGGGCTCTCACGTGTGGCAAGTTGCCTTCAGGCGATTCCTCTTGATTCCCGTCTGCCAGTGTGTTATGCTCTTCTGGGATGGTCGAACGCAAACCTGAAAAGCGCCAGACTCACGAAGAGGTGCTTGCGGAAACCAAGGGGACAAGGATCCTCCTTGCTATGTTCGACCTGATCCAGGCCACGATCCGGCAGTCGAATCGGGAATCTTTCAACCAATTGGTGCGTTTCTGGGCGGACTGCCTGCGCATTCATCCCATGTCGGAGGGTGATCACCTGGCTGCTGACAAGCTGACCCCGTGGGCGGAACACTTCATCGAAGCCTGCATGGAGAGAAAAGGCGACTACTTCGGCGAGGTCTTCAGTTTGAGGCATTGCGCCGACGACCAATCGACCCAGCTGATCATACCCGAATCGCTCGTTCGCTCTATCAATGATGCGACTGTGAGCGGGATAGCACCAGACTCTGATAGGTGGCAGAAGGCATTTGATCCGGCCGCCCGGACCGGTCGCTTTCTGGTCGATCTGGCGGTCCGCTACCCGGATCGCAAGATCGCCCTCTTTGGCGTGGAGGCGGATCTGGATCTCTACAGGGCTTGTTTGGTCAACATGCGGCTCTATGCCTGGAACAGACCCTACTTCATCCTCTGCGCCGATTCCCTGATAGTCGACGTCGGGTTGAACAGCCCTAACTGGCGTTATGCGAATCTGTGGAACCCACCTGACTGGCAAGAGGTGATGCTGACAGTGCATGGCCGAACTTGCCGGTAGTAGCCAGAGTTGGATGGCAGGCTGGCCCTCTCACTGGAATATGACAAGCGCGTCAGGAGCAGGACAGGGAAAGAAATAGGGTATCCAATAGCAGGAGCCCTTTTGGGGGAAAGTGGGGTGGGGGACAAGCATTGGCTTGAACCGGGGAGGAATCCAGCCGCGATAACACACACCGATGACCAAAGAACTTGAGTTCAGATCGGTAACCGGGGAAGCACTGGTGAAGGAGCTTCAGGCCCGGGTTGAACAGATGTCCGATCCAGAGCGCAAATACGATGTTCAGGTTGGGCTCAAGGACGTCGAGTTTAGGGTTAACGAAAAGTGCGCCGCAGAGATGGGCATTTCTTTGCCTTTGCGTGGCATTGACCAAGCAGAAGATTGCCTCCAGGCAAGGATTCTGGTCCCCACCCGATTCGTAGAGACAGATGGGACAGTGCATCAAGTCATCTGGTTTGACCCCACTCCTGTTGGCTACAGCGGCTTCATGGATTGCGTCACTCATTCCTTGGCGCTAACCGACAGAGGCCTATTTGAGCTCGGCCGTTATCTAGCGACACGGCTGGCCGAACTTTCAAAGGCCTGGCACTGGTTCATTCACCGTCGGTGGATGAAGACCGAAGAAGTAGAGGAGCTGGAGAGGACGGGCAAATCTCCTGAGCAGATCGTTGATCTGATCTATGCTGCATTGACGGGGAAGACGAGGGGGAAACAGGGGCGAGAGGGTGACGATAAACTGGAATAAGGCATTTTCAGCGTATCCGGGGCGCTCCCAAACTCACGGGGATGATGTGTTTCGGCAACCTCCACCTTTCTATCTGTCTTGGCCAGAGGCCCTCCGATGTCTGCAGGGGAGAGGGGTGATCCCGTCGCACAAGGTATCTTTTGCGACGCAGTTTTGAATCTGCGCCTGATTTGCACTCTGCTATAGTCACTTTGCCGAGCGTGGCGATTCAAAGGAGGCCATCCTATAGTGTAGCGAAGTAGGTCAGGATTTTCGGCGTTCGCTGTGGGTTTGACTCAGTGTGGCTGGACATTCTTCGTTTCCTGGCATCAGAAACAACCCTGGGTCCAACCCATGTGCCAGCGTCTGGAGATTCTTCTTGCTGCTGAAAATCCTCTTGCGCATATCGGCTTATACTCTCCAAAGCCGTTGTACATGACTACGCTGTCCACCCTCCCCTACCCTATCGTCCCTTTCCGACCTGGCTGGCACACTTGCATTTCACTGTAGTGGCAGCCACCTGCTCAAAGAGACACCCCGATATCAAGCCTATGAGAGCAGCGGGTTGCCGCTCAAATGACCCAAGGCGCGTCGAGGCTGACTGAAACAGGAAGTCCGGTATTAACCCTGACAGCGAGCGCCCTGCGATGAGGTATCCGCTCTGGTCTGGCGAAAAAATCGTGCAGGTTCGATGCCGCATCCAAGTAGACATTCCGATCCTTAGAGCGATCTCGAACTGAGGCAACAGCTCGCTCTGCCGAGGCTATCACCTGCTCTAGTTCGTTCATTTCTCCAGAGATGCCGTCCGGGTAACTTTGGCCGCTTGATCTGCCCCCGTCTTTTCCAAAGAGCGTCGCCTAATGCCCCCTCTGCGAAACCTTAGACTGTCGGCAATGTCTCGTGTCGATTTGATGGCATGATCCCACAGGTCGCGTCCGGCCAAGGTGTCGCTTTTCCACACGTGGGAAACAGCACTTGCGGTGAGCCCCCAGGGTGGCTTGTCCTATCGAACTCCGCAACCACTCTCTGCAAGCCTCACTTGCCACGAGTCGGCTCCCGTGCTATAATAATATACGCATTTACAACTCAAAGGGCTTTGTCTGGCTGACGGGCAAATTCGGTTGGCATGAACAACATAGCCCGTCTTTCTCCGAGGCATGGTTTCTCTCGCTGACGAGGCATGGCCACGGCGCAGTGAACGTCATGGGTTACATATTGCTCCCTACCAGGCTCCTGAGCGGTAATCCGGGGTGGAGGGGTTGTAGCATCATAGGAGGGTCAATATAGTGGAGGAGCAGGAGCGGATGAACAAACAACTGCGCGACCTCATCGAGATCATCCACTTCACCGAGAGCGTGTCCGCGAAGATACATGGTCTGTTAGATCAGGAGCAGGTCTACCAGACGGTGAAGGACGAATTCCTCAAGTCCCAAAGGTACAGCATGAGTATTGCGCTCTTGACGGATGATCCATCCAAACTCAGGATCGCAGAAGTGTCGTTTTCCCCCCGCAGATTGAGAACGCTAAAGGGGCTGGAGAAGATCATTGGAATCACGCTGCAAGACTACAGGATCGATCTGAACACGTCAAGCGTCTACCGCCAAGTCGTGAGGGAGCGAAAGGTCATCTGCATCAAGAGTTCGGATGTTATAGCAGAATTTCTCCCGCGTCCACTGGCCGATCTGGTAGTGAAAGGCATGGGCCATCAAAACAAATACTCCGTCCTAGCGCCGTTGAGTCTGCATGGCGAGGTCATTGGGGTCCTCGCGATGTCTTCGACCGACCTGGCCGAGCAGTTCATTCCCTCGGTGCGAAGCCTCGCCCAGCACATCTCCAGCGCGTTGGAACTGGCGGATGAATGTGCCAGGCGCAAGCAGGCAGAGGAGGCATTGGAACGCAGTGAAAAGCGTCTTCGGGCTTTGCTCGAAAACGCTTCGGACTACACTTTTGTGCTGAGCCCGACAGGAGCGATATGCTATGCAAACCCATCGGTTGTGCGACTGGTCGGACATTCACTAGAAGAGACAATCGGCCGGAATTGGTCTGCATTTGTTGAGCCTGAAGATCTACCAGAGACGATGCTGGCACTCGCGCAGCTACTCGAGCAGCCAGGTGGTACCATGCGCAGGCAAATCCGCATTCGACACAAAGACGGCTCGTGGCGTGTCATCGAGGCCGTAGCCAGGAACCTTCTCAACGATCCGGCGGTAGCAGGCATTCTTATCAATGCCCGCGACATCACCGAACGCAAATTGGCTGAGGAACAACTACAGAAAAGTGAAGGCTCGTTGCGAGCGCTCCTGAACGCCATCACGGAGTCAGCGGCCTTGATAGATGCGGAGGGGATCGTCCATGCGGCGAACGAATCACTGGCGAAGAGAGTGGGGACTACGGTTGACAAACTCGTGGGCTCCTGCGTCTACGACTTTTTCTCTCCGGAGCTGGCCAGATCGAGAAAGGCGCGCGTGGACGAGATCTTTCGCACGGGCAAGCCCGCCTCATGGCAAGATATACGCTCGGGCAGGTACATCAACAACTACCTCTACCCCGTATTCGACGCGGAAGGAAAGGTGATCCAGGTCGCGGTTTTTGGCATCGATGTGACCGAGCGTAAGCAAGCGGAGGAACAACTCAACCGCGCAGAGAAAATGGCCTCCTTGGGGGTGTTGGCCACGGGTATCGCTCACGAAGTACGCAATCCCCTGGGCATTATCTCCTCCTGCACCGAGTTGCTACTGGAGCACTCTGACGACCCCGAAGTGCGTGGCCAGTGTGTCCGCAAGATCCAGGTTGCCGTCCGGCGGGCCTCTCACATTGTGGAGAGCGTGCTGAAGTTCGCCCGTCCAGAGGAGGCGCCAATGGGAGAACTTGAGGTTCAGTGTGTGTTGGAAGAGACTCTCGACCTCCTGGCGGAGTATATGACCTTGCAGAGAGTGAGGCTGCACAAAGAGTTCCAAGCCAACCTTCCCCCTGTCATAGGCAATCGTCACCTTTTGCAGCGGGTGTTCTCCAACCTGGTCGTCAACGCCTGCAACGCCATGCCTCAGGGTGGAACGCTGACCGTGACCACGCGCGCCTCTGGCTCGGACGGAGTCGAGATCCAGTTTGATGACACCGGTCATGGCATTCCTCCAGAACATCTGCCCAGGATCTTCGATCCGTTTTTCACTGCCGGGCCTGTGGGCCAGGGGGCTGGTCTGGGGCTCTCTATCAGCCACGGCATCATCCAGCAGCACCGCGGCGTCATCGAAGTACAGAGCGAGGTGGGCAAGGGTTCCACTTTTATTGTGCGGCTGCCTTGCAAGAGCGTTAACAGCTGACAACCCAAACCGGTTGCGCGGGCCCTCGTTAGGAGTCCGCCTGCGCTGGCTTGTCCTATCACCCGCTGCCTGTTGGTTCTGAGCGGCTACAAGGAGGCCAAAATGGAAGGGAGGCCCCTGCGGATTTTGGTGGTGGATGATGAGAAAGACCTGGTCTGGGCTTTGCAGTACAGCCTGAGCGACGAGGGCTACGAGGTGTTCGGTGCCTACGATGGAGTGCAAGCCCTGGCCCTGGCGCGGCGTCATCGCCCCGACCTTGTGGTCCTGGACATTACCATGCGCGGCATGGATGGCCTGGAGACTTGTCGGAGTCTGCGCCGCGATCCTGCCTTGGGAGCCGTCCCCATCCTGTTCCTCACCGTGCGCAGCGACGTCAAGGACCGGGTCACAGCGCTGAATCAAGGAGGCGACGATTACATAGTCAAACCCTTCGACCTGCGGGAGTTGAAAGCCCGCATCGGGGCTCTGCTGCGCCGGAGCCGAGGGCGCGCGGGGAACGGTCTGGGACTACAAGACCAGGGTTCACTCGTGATAGGCCCTCTCACCCTCGACCTGCACCGTCGCCAAGTCCGGGTCGGGGAAAAGATCTCACTCCTGACTCCGGTAGAGTTTGATCTTCTGCACTATCTGATGGTCCACTACGGCGAAGTGTTCTCCACTGAGCAATTGCTGCAAGGGGTATGGAACTTCGCCCCGGGAGCGGGTGGTCATAGCGTGGTGCGTTGGCACATCAAGAATCTGCGCCGCAAGATCGAGCCCGATCCTGCCCACCCAGTGTATATCCGCACCGTGGCGCGCCACGGCTACATGCTGCTATGTGAGGAATGAAACGTGATGAGGAATAGTGGTGCGGGTTGCCTCAGAAAGATCCTTCTTTCGCTCCTCTACCCCCATTCTAACGCAAAACTCGCGCAAAACCAACGCCCAGCCTGCCCTTCCGAGTACTTAGGTAACTGGACTTTTCGGGGGGGGGGTGATATAATGGTATTGCTTGGCATAATGTTCATAAAGATATTCTGAAACAAACGTACGTTTACAAGTGCAGACGTTTCATGACTTGACAGCCTACTTATAGTGTTGCGATGAGGTCGTATGTGCGTTGATGCGCACATGACGTGATCAATCACACTTCGAGGGAGAGAGCAACGTGGGTCGCCGTCCACGAGCCGGTCAGACTATCAAAGTCCTGTTGGCCGACGATCAGGCGCTTGCCAGAGAGCTCCTGAAGCCCTTGCTGCATCAACACGGCGTCGAGATCATTGACCAGGCATTCAGCTGTCGGGAACTGGTGCAGAAGTCCCAGGAATTATTGCCCCATATCATCCTCTTAAACGCTTCCATGCCCGGCACAGAGGCCGACGAGGTGTGCCAATCCATCCTCACTCAGGAGCCGGAGGCCAAAGTTCTCGCCTACTTCCATCCCAAGGAGTGGCGATGGCTTGTATCGGCTGATGGGACAGAGATAGCCGTAAGTATTAGCACAGCGGAGGAATTGATACGCACCATTCGCGCCATGGCCAGGGGGCGATTCGTCGCCCGTTCAGTTGGTCCGAGAATGGCATTTCAGGCTGTCCCGTCCGCAGATGCTGGAAGAACGGCTGAACTCAATGACACACAAGTGAATATCCTCGAGTTGCTCGCGAAAGGACTCAGCAACCGGCAGATTGCCGAAGAACTAGGATTGCAAGTACAGACCATCAAGAACAATTTGGGCACTATCTTTCGCGAACTTGGCGTGACCAACCGCACCGCGGCGGTAATGATGGCGCTGGGGCTGGGTTTCATTTCCCTGGAGCCGTTAGAGAATGAGCCTGAATTGCCTAATTCGTAAGGTTTCGTCCGGAGAGGCAACGACTTGCACGACGTGGGCCTCGTCTAACTTTTCCATCGGAAGGCGGTTGGTGGCGCGCGTAAACGTGGAGTAGAGATCATGGGGCGAGTGGCAGAGCGCGGGCCGGTCTCGCAGGATTGCAATGCGGCCTGGCACTTAGACTGACGGGTGCCGGCTACGGCGACCACAATGTTTGAGAGAACAGTGGAACACTTTGGGCATCAGACGATGCAGACCTGCCCCGACTGAGGGAAGAGGGATATGGGCATCGAAACCAGTGGGAAAACCGCAGTGCAAGCAACGGAGGCGCTTTCGTTGCCACTGGACCGCCCGCTGAAGTTCCTTTCGATTCGCCACATACACGCCATTGACGACGCCTTGGCGGCGATTGGTGCTTACGGAGAAGTCAGGCTGATCAAGAACCGGGGCAAACTCCGCTTTATTCAGACAGTCGAGAGTCAGGACTTCTCAGCCAACGAGTGACTAGAACCTGCCATTTCTCAAGGCGGAGCCAGGCACTGGGCACAAGTCAACTGAGTCAGGCGGCTTTGACAGAGGTGAGAAATACCCGGAGGCCGACTTTGCATGCCCCAGACCACGTGTGTGTTAGCCTTCCTGATGATTGTCCGAGATCCAGAGCAGGAGAGCTACGACGATGTTAATGCGAACCAGAGAGCAGAAAACGGCTTGCCCGAGCGGTTCGTCTTGGATATTACTTGCGACCCTGTCTCTGCTGGCCAGTATGATCATTCTGGCCGCGGCTATGGCATCTGCAGGATACACTGAATATTCGGAAAGCAGCACGCCCCCGGGTACCCTGGTCATGACGTTCCAACAAGGGCTTAACGGTTATTCAGGCGCAGAAGATTCATGGATTAGTGCCGCTCATCCAACAAGCAACTATAGCGATGCAATGGATGTTTCTGTTGGTGATTCCTTTAGGCGCGCAGCCCTGTTTCGCTTCGATCTATCGCCCCTTGGGCCCGACTCAATCGTGATATCAGCGACCTTGCGCTTATACGCTGTCGCATGGGGTGGGCAGAACATGGTCCTATCGGCACACTACATATCGCGCACTGTTGTTTATCATGAGGTAACCTGGGAGCAGGCGAGTGCCAGTGAACCATGGGGCACGCCGGGGTGTGAGGATGTTTTCTCTGATCGCAGGGCGGATGCAGAGGATTCCGTAACGACTTTGGGTATATACACCTGGTGTGAGTTTGACCTGACCAGCCTTGTGCAAGGGTGGGTAGATGGCACCCTTGCCAACCAAGGTATCCTCATACGTCAGCAAGAGCCGGGATCCACCTTTTACTTCGCAAGCTCCGAGAACAACGACATGTCAATTCGACCTCAACTAGTTATCATGTACGAAGACCCAGCCGACGGTAGTGAACCCTCACCGAGCCCAACGGCGACTGCCACGGCCACAGAGACTCCCACATCCACACTATCTCCTACTGCCACGCCCACTGTCACGCAGACCGCGACGAGTACTGCGACGCCAACGCCCAGTGCTGGGATCTGGCGTCGGCCGCTGCACTTGCGGTTTGGATGGGATATAGCGCTTGGGTATGGGGGTTTTGATCGATATGATATACGAGTCCTGAACTCAGGGTGGTATTCAGATTGGACATACAGGAAACATCCAGTGCTTCTCCCCGGCTTGCTCTATATGCAACTTATTCGACCTTCGAACCCCCCACCGTGGGACTATCTCGAGGAGGTGATTGCCGCCAATCCGGGCGCTGTGTGGATTCTAGGCAATGAACCGGACTGCAAAATGCAAGACAATATGCTCCCCGATCAATACGCCCAATTCCACCACGATTACTATCACTTCATCAAGAGCCGGGATCCAACGGCATGGGTAGCCAACGGTCCCATAGTTCAGGCTACGCCGCTACGCATGCAATGGCTGGATCTGGTGTGGGCCGCGTATCTAAACCGATATGGCGAACCCATGCCCGTAGACGTGTGGGCGATACATGAGCAGATCACACGGGAGAAAACCGGGGATTGGGGCTGCGATGTGCCCCCAGGGATAAACGTTTCTCAGGGAGAACTCTACACTCTCCAGGATACTGTTAGCGTGCCAATATTCAAGCAGCACATCCAACGAATGCGTACCTGGATGCGTGACAAGGGTCAGCGCGATAAGCCGCTTATCATAACCGAATTTGGATCGCTTCAGCCGTCCATGTACCTCAGAAACGGCGACCAAGATGTCCTTGATTTCATGAAGGGTTGTTTTGATTACTTGGTGAGTGCCGCCGATTCCGCAATCGGCTACCCGCAAGATGACAATCACTTGGTCCAGGCCTGGCTCTGGTTCAGTTTGAATCACCAGATGCAGCACGAATGGGGAGTAGATTACTACAATGGAAGCCTCTTCGACAGCCGGAGTCAGAGTTTTCCCGGCCTCTTGACCAAGTTTGGCGTGTTTTTCTCTGAGTACACTGGGGCCTTGATCACTCCAACGCCCACTGCCACGCCAGTGTATAGAACGGTCACCGTGTCCATCCCCTTGCGCCGCGGCTGGAACCTCGTATCCCTGCCGGTACGGGGCACAAGCACCGCAGTAGCGGATGTGTTATCTTCTATTGCGGGTCGTTATCAGGTTGTGTACACGTATGATGGCTGTACCAAAACCTGGTTCTATTATGACCCCTCTTTTCCTTCTTCCAACACCTTGACAGACCTCCCAGAAGGAACGGCCTTCTGGATCAAGATGACTGCGGATGCCACACTGCAGTTGACTGGCGAGGCGGGTCACCACGAGGCGCGCAGCCTGTGCCGGGGATGGAACCTAATTGGCTATTCGCGTGTCACACCGTTGCCCATTGCGGCCGCTCTTGAATCCATGTCCGGCCGCTATCGGAGCTTGTACCTGTACGACCCAGAAAGCCCTCGGCAGTGGAGGGCCTTCGACGTGCTCGTGTATCCCGGCTTCAACGACTTGGCGGAGATGGCGCCGGGGCAGGCGTTTTGGCTATGGAGCGAGCATCCATCGGTATTGAGATTCCCTGACTAGCACCTATGTCGCACTGTTCTTGAACAATAAGAAGGTTTCTGAATAGTGGCGGATCTTCCATGGGACTGGACAGGGGCCAAGGGTTACCTGCGAGTATCAAGCGGTTCCCACGAGCAGAGGATCAGCATGAAAAACCAAGATCGGACAAGCACCAGGCGGTGGCTAACGATCGCGTCGATGACAATGCTCATAGTGTTATGGCTCTCGCTAGACTTACAGCAGCGAGCATGGGCGCTCCCTGGCCAATCGGGATCGCGCCAGACCGTTCCAAGCCCCACACGCAGACCCACAGAAGTCCCTACACAGACCGGGACCCCCGCTATCACGCCAACGCTGCCGGCTGGATGGGTGCTGCTGTGTAGAGACGACTTCGCAAACCCGAACAGCGGTTGGCCTATTGTTCTGGCTGCGGAATACGAGATGTACTACGGCTTGGGAGAATACCGAATCAATGTCATGGCAGCCAATGTATATGCTACAGCCACGGTTAATTGTTCCGGTTCAGATTTGGATGCTAGTATCACTGCAAGACTAGTTACCGGCGACGGTGGCGCTTATGGGATTGCCTTCCATGCCGAAGACACGCACAATTGTATGCTCTTTATGGTTTCGCCCTCACAACAGCAATACGCCCTAATAGGACTGAGCGGAGGTGTAGGAAACCCCATAGTGACCTGGACCAACCATCCTGCGATAAGGCCGGGCAATACCCCGAACCTGCTCCGCGTCATCTGCCGAGGAAGCCAGATTGAATTATACATCAATAATATCCGCGTGAGAACGGCAACGAATGCCACACCCGGGGCGGGGCGCGTGGGACTCGTGGCAAGCAATGTGGGCTTTTCCGGCGAAGTGCATGCTGCCTTTGACAATTTTGAGTTGTTCGGGCCCCAACCGGCAACCGCCACTCCTACTGTGACGCAGACTCTGCCGCCAACCGCTACTTCCACCGCCGAGCCCACCGCGACCATTACGTTGATGCCTACGCCTACACCCAGTGTCACGGCGACCGCCACGACAACGTCATCGCCTCCGATCTATCTGCTACACTTGCCCATCACAGTGAAGAGCTGGAGAGAAGGAGCGCTGCAAAACACGACGCCAGGGGCACGGCCGGCAAGCAAATCCCTGCCCACAGGTAAGCATAGATTCGTGGTTTTCCTCGAATCGGCAGACGCCACTGATTACGGCGTCACCCGAGCCGGAGGCGGCTGGTATAGGGACTGGTGAATTTGGTTGAGCCTAATGGGTCGTATGTTAAATGGTAAGAAATACGTGGAACTTGTGGAAGGCTTAGTAGGGCCCGTAACAAGTAGCGAGCGTAAGAAGCGCTAGCGTGGTTGCAATCGTGTCCACAGTGTTATGTGATCGTGACGATCCCCTGAGGGACCAGAAGGGCCTAGGGATTCTATGTGTCATACCCGTGGCTCCATGCACCTTGGAGGGGTGACGTGTTAGCATCGTATTGTCACGGAGGTGAAAGGGCCGTGTTCAGAAAGGTCTCCCTGACATTGTTGTGCCTACTTGCCATGTGGCTGGTCCGGGTTTCGACTGCAGCGGCATTCCCGCCATTGCCTCACAGATTCTATGGTATGGTGACCGCCAATGGGCGAGCAGTGCCCGATGGGACGATTATAGACGTGTGGTCCGACAGGCTTAGATGGGAGACCCGCACCACGACGGTGTCAGGATGGTCATGGTACGACATTCTTATCCCTGGGGATGATCTAGACACGCCTGATCAGGAGGGAGCGCGTGAAGGGCACGAGGTCGTCTTTGATATCAGAGGCTATGGGCGGGGTGGAATTTCCTTCTGGCACGCTGGTGGTTACACCCGGTTTGATCTCAATTACACTGCGCCACCCACGCCGATTCCGCCGACACCCACACGGACGGCTACGCCAACCTTCACTCCGGCCCGCCCTGACCCTAGCACGGCGTGCCCACGAGCTGCGGCCGATGATTACGCGCCGCGCGGCCTCCCGGATTTTGAGCAGCGACAATCATGGTGGCAGGGGCCCATGGGACAGTGGACGCATGATGGTCCAACAGCCCTGGCAGATGTCCTGTGGTGGCTCGACTCAAAGGCCGGTCACGGCTTAGGTGGATGGCCTGGACTGATCACCTCCTTTGGCTCCTGGAGCGACCATGATCCGCGGAACGTACCTCCACTGATCGAGAATCTGGCCGAGTTTGCCTCCACAGGAGCCCAGGGGACAACGATCGAAGATCTGCAATCTGGTTTACTGGCCTATCTGGCGAGCAGGGGGCTCTCCGATGCATATTATGTGCAGGTTGAAAGGTCTCCGTCCCCCACCTGGATTGCAGAGCACTCCGCAGAGGGGTTGCTAATGCTACTGGGCCTCTGGCAAGACCAGGGTCAGCCGCAAGGCTGGGTGCGCATTGGAGGGCACTATGTAGCGGTCAACTGCCTGTCTGCTTCCGGTACCACTATTGAAATTGCGGACCCATTGATTGATCATGCCGCTATGGGGGGACCAGGCAGGTGCTGGCCCGATGCAGGGACGGCCATCACGATGGGCTTGCATAACGATGCGGCGTACGTTTCTTATGACCAGTACTACATGCCAATTTGGGTTTCTGTTCCGGGAGCGAACTGGGGCTTACGCAACTATGCTGGCTCGTGGATCAATATGGTGATCAACAACTGTGCCGGACTGAACTCGTCTCAGGAACTAGCGTCCTACTCAGGCACTTGGAATCCAAGCGGAAATCCGGTGGTTGTCGCTGTCGATTACGCCCTGGCCATAACGGCAAACCCCCAATTCATTACCCCCACCCCATCGGCCAGTCCCACGGCATCCAAAACGCCCCCACCATCCCGCACCCCGTCTCCGTCTGCAACTCCGACCATCGGGCCCTTCTCCAGGCCCTATGATCCAAGGGATGGGTTGACACTGTGGAGCAACGACCGGGTCGTTTGGGCAGTGTTTCCACCATCTTGTTTGGCTGGCCCTGGTACAGCAGAATTCGAACCCCTGCCTCTTCCTGAGGTCGCTGAAGGTGAGAAGGCTCTTCTGGCGTTTCGCCTCGATCTCAGGGACAGTGCCGGACGGATCGCACCAGTGTTGGACAACTTCGCTGGCGTGGTTCTATGGTATGATGCTGAGGACATCGTGGGTTTCGAGAACAAACCGCTAAGAGTCTGGTGGTATGATCCGCACGTGGGCTGGTGGATGGACATAGCGTGTGAGCACAATGCCAGTTCGAGGATGGTGTGGTTCTTGACAAGGAAACTTGGACGATTCTGTCTGCTTGCTGCAGACTTCGACCTTCGGCTTCCAATCATCCTGAAAGAGCACCGGCAGCCCTGATCCATGAGCATATCACATGCGAAGGATGCCCAGTCAAGAAAGCGTATCAGGCTGAACTTGGGTGAGAACGTATTGGCTCATGTATGACAGTTACCAATCGGAACTTCTCAGGCCGCGCGACGGGCGATGTCCACAGATGAGACAAACCTTGGACAAAATTCTCATAGGCGATCCAATGCCACAGAAAGCAACAGACGAGCTGCCTCGCCCTAAACAGAGTTGTCGGACCACAGCCTGCAACCACCGAAGAGCGTATCCGACGACGCTGTACCTTGTTTCGTTCCTGATTGCCTTGTCCCTGGTGCTTGTCGTGCCACCGCTCAGCCAATTTAGCAGGGCCATCCCTGACCTGACTGGTGACGGAAACCAGTACCTATACCTGTTGAAGTGGTTTCCTCACGCGCTTTTTGGTCTGCACGCGTCGCTTTTCTTTGATCCGAACGTGTTTTATCCGTTTGGCTATCCTCTAGCAATGTCTGAAACTACCTTGGCAAACACGGTGTTGATGATGCCTATCGTGCTGTCAGTGGGGGAGGTGATCGCCTACAACAGCGCTATCCTCTCGTCCTGCGCGCTGGCGGGGTTGGGGGCGTACCTCTTTGCCTGGCAGATCACCCGGTGCAAAAGAGAATCTGTCGTTGCCGCGGTTGTCTTTGCTTTTGCTCCCTATCACACGGCGCATATTGTGCAGGGTATCCTGCCAATTATCACTATTCAATGGATTCCCTTTGTATTCCTGGGCATCGAGATGCTGGCCCGGCAACCCCGAGGCCAATGGATTTTGCTGACTGCGCTATTCTTCGCCTTAACAGCGTTGTCGTCATGGTATTACGCGTTCATCATCTCAATCACTGCGGGCGCATACGCGCTCCTGAGGGCGTGGGGACAGCCACAACCCAGACAGACAGTGACCTATGCTTTGCTTTCGTTGATGCTCGCGGCGTTCTTGATCTTGCCAGCCTTAGTGCCGACCTTTCTATGCCAGGGTGGCAGGGGTTGGTCCATGACCACATCGGATGGATGGGGGGCGGCGCTGACCGACTTCATCTACCCCAATCCCCGTCATCCCCTGTGGGGTCCACCCCTTTTGGAGAACTATACCTCATATACTCGCCGCGCCGATCTTTACGTGGGCATACCAGTGCTACTTCTGGCCAGCGTTGGGCTGCGGGCAATCCCGTGGGCCAATCGTCGAGCATTGATCATGACGGCCGTTTTGGCCACGCTCCTGGCGTTGGGGCCCACTCTGCACGTCTACGGTCCACGAACGTACATTCCTGTGCCAGCGATGGTAGAAAGGGCATTCACTGTGGTTATCGGATTTTTCTCGAAGTATCTGGCTCTGAATCCAACCACGACGTACTACACACTGCGCTTAGAAAATGCCATCTACGTTCCTCTCCCTGCGTTCCTGTTATACCTTTTTGTTCCGACGGGCAACGCGATCAGGTTCTGGAGCCGATTTGGGGTAGTGGCCATACTCGTGCTCGCAGTTCTGGCGGTATGCGGTGCCCGCCGATTAGGAGAGGCATTTCGAGTCGGACATACTAAGCAGGCGTGGGCAGAGGCTGCCATTGCGTTGTGCGTGATCGCTATTCTGTGCGATTTCGTTGTGGCGCCGGAGTTGAGGGGTTTCCGCGACGTTGGGCCAGACCCTGTAACGGAGTGGATCCGATCCCAGCCGGGCGATTTCAGCATCATGAAGTTCCCAATCGAGGTAGCGATCAATGGGCGATCACTTTACGAGACATTCCTCCACGGGAAGAAGATCGCATACGGCTATGGCACTTTCTTTCCAGGGGAATGGACCGCTCAACTTCCCGTGCTGAGGACATTTCCCAGTGGCGAGTCGTTGGCGCTGCTCAAACGTTGGAGTGTGCGCTATATCCTTATTTATCCAGAAGCATACGGGTCCCTAGGGCTGGGAGAGCCGTCACAGATTGTGGGTTTAGAGGCTCTGCCACTACGCACGATCATAGATGATGTCTGGATCTACGAGCTAATTGACAGCAGCCAGCCTGCAGCGTCGTCTGGCATCACTTGGGCAAACCAGGGGGTCACAACTGGGGCGCAAGAAGGGCGTAGGCCAATCTAACCTTGGAGGGGCACGAGCCATTTATAGTCCGTCTCTCGGGATAGGGGGTATTTGATGGAAGAGGAAATAGATCTTCGCGAGTATGTGGCCGTTTTGGTGAAGCATTGGAAAGCCATTGTCGCTGTTACCGCAGTGGCAGCTATCGCGGCGCTGGTGGTCAGTCTACTCTTGCCGCCGACCTATGAGGCAACGGCTATCTGTGTTGCAACTAAGCCCAAGTACCAGATGCAGTTTGACCCCAAGATTCAGTCCCTGGTAGATCTACAGGTTCCATCCAAAGCCTATGCAGCCCTGGCCAAGAATGCCGAGTTGGAGAGGGGGATCATTGAGACACTCGGTGCTGCTCTCTTGCCCCAGGAGCGGACTATCGAGGGCCTACAGTGTATGCTGACTGTCTCCACGCCCACCGATCCCAGCGTGATCCAACTCAAAGCACGTTCTTCCGACCCCCAAAAAGCGGCCCTCCTTGCCAATACCTGGGCAGAGTTGTTCGTTCAGCAAATCAATGAGCTCTATGGGCAGTCATTGGACGAGCAACGAAGAATCGAGGGCCAGCTTGCAGTGGCAGACCAGAATCTCAAGATAGCCGAGGACGCGCTAATTGAGTTTCAAAAGAGGAGCCAGATCGCCACTTTGCAGGCGCAGATCGAGGCCGAATTGGAAGCTCTAAGTAGCTACCTGGCCGCTACAAAGAACCTTGAACTAGTGATACAGGATGCTCAGAGCCTCAAGGAGAATTTGCAGATGCAAGGCGCGGGGCCTGTGGCCGTGTCCAGTGGGCTCTCCACTTTGTTTCTAGAGATTGACTCGCTGAACTCTGCAGCCAGGCTGCCGGTGCAACTACAGATCCCCATTGACGAGTCTATCGCCGCCAGTACCAGCATCAGCCAGCAGGTCCAGTACCTGGATAATTTCATGGCTACCCTGAAGGCGAAACAGCAAGCGATTGCCATGGCAGCGGATGAAATCCCCGCGAGAATCCTGGAGCTGCAGGGGGCTTTGCAGCGTGAACAAACGGAGCGCGATCGCCTAGCGCGAGCAAGAGATGTGGCTAGGGAAACCTACCTGACCCTTTCACGGAAGGCTGATGAGGTGCGCATTGCTACCCAGGTGGACGAGGGCGAGCTGCGCATTGTCAGCCAAGCGGAGGCGCCACGTGAGCCTGTGGCCCCAAAGAAGGGAGTGAACACAGCCATCGCCGGGGTGTTGGGGTTGATGGTGGGAGTGTTAGGGGCATTCGCAGTGGAGTACTTCGAGAAGCCGAGGGGCTCAACGCGTGAGGCAATCAAAGGGGCTTAAGGAAATGTAGCGTTCGAGGAGGAGATGTCATAAAACAAGGGGACAGAAGGGAAAGTGCGATGAGCAAGAAAATGCAATTAGGCGTGTTCTGGGGAAAAGCGAGGTTGGTGTTCTTAGTAAGTTTGGTCTTCACTATCGGGATGCTTTTGTGCCCCAGCATGGCTGGTGCGGATACCCTGTCTCTCAAGCCAGTGTCCAAAGAGCCCACACAGTGGAGCACTACGGACGTGGGCATGACGGTAGCGCCGCAAGAGATTGAAAGGCCTGATAAGGGCAATCCTAAGCTGGGGTCGTCACTAAACCAACTGCTGGAAGCACACCGTCGCGGAGGTCTGATTGAGGCACGAGCCTTTGCAATGAGGCATGGGATGGTTTTCCATGATGAGCAAGTGCAGGTGGAGGTGGTGACATACAAAGAAGGGGTGGGGGGCCTCATAGACGTAGTGGAGACCATGGGAGGAGAGTACCAAGGCCATTATGAGACGCTGCTTCAGGCTTTAATGCCCCTTAACGCTCTAGAGTCTCTAGCCCTACGACCAGATGTACAGGTCATTCGCGAGCCCCAGCGGGCGATGACACTCGAGTCAACGCTGGCCGGGAGCGTTAACAGTGAGGGTCTGGGCCCGTCGAACGCCTCGCCCTGGCATGCGGCCAGCTACACTGGCACGGGAGTGAAAGTAGGGATCATTGACGTCGGCTTCCTAGGATACACGGGGCTGTTGGGGACCGACCTGCCCTCCTCAGTAACCGCGAGGGACTACACCGGCACCGGTGTAGGGACCGGCACTAAGCATGGAACGGCTTGCGCGGAGGTCATCCATGACATGGCCCCCAGTGCAATAATGTACCTGTCCAAAATAAGCACTAAAGTCGAGCTCGCCAGTGCAGTCAACGATCTCATCAATGACGGCGTGGACATTATCTCCATGTCTCTGGGCTGGCCCCTTGATGGGCCCGGTGACGGGACTGGGTATCTGGCAAACATTGTGAGCAACGCCCGGGCGAATGGCATCTTCTTTACTACGGCTGCCGGAAACGAAGCACTGGTGCACTGGGTCGGGTATTTCAGAGACGATGGCTCTGGCAATAACGTGTGGGGGGCTACCCAGAATATCAACTGGTTTGGGCCTGGGGACGGCTCTGCCTATGTCATACCCAAAGACTATATAATTACAGTTGCCCTCCACTGGGACGATTGGACTAACGTCAATCAAGATTACGACATGGAGCTGTACAGGTGGGATGGCTCTCGTTGGGTATATGTAACAGGGTCGTACAACTGGCAGAATGGCGGTGCGGGCCAGACTCCTGAGGAGTACATCCAGCTTTCTGCTTCAAGCAGTGCAGCCTACGGCGTGGTGGTCCGCAAATGGAGTGCCACCCGTGATGTGTACCTTTCTCTAGATGCACCAAAGATGACCCATTTGGACGAATGGTGGGAGGAGCGCAGCCTCACCTTCCCAGCTGATTCGCCGGATGCTATGACAGTGGGTGCTGTTGATGTAGGCACTCCTTACGCCTTGGAACCCTATAGTTCCCGGGGACCCACCTTCGGGCCCGGCGGCGTCCTAGGCGACCTTTACACCAAGCCGGATATCGTAGGCTACGCCAACGTCTCGACGGTGAGCTATGGGACAAGGGGATTTAACGGCACCTCAGCAGCCACACCGCACGTGGCAGGAGCGGCAGCTCTTGTTAAGGATGCGTATCCCGGCTATAGCGTGAGCCAGTTACAGGGCTTTCTCGAGGGCAGGGCCGTCGACCAAGGTGCCTCAGGCAAGGACAACTCGTATGGCTCAGGCAGGCTGAACTTGGGCAGCCCGCCGTCCAGCCAGCCTGACCTGATAGTGCCGCAGATCGATTGGACACCCGAGTCGCCAAAGGTGGGTGACAACATGCACTTCACGATCCACGTAGAGAACCAGGGCAACTCTAACACCAGCCCTTGGGGCCAAGTAGGCGTACGATGCTTCATTGACAGCACCTCAATTGGGGACCAGTACACCAGCAACATCGCTCCGGGGACGACTGAGTTCTTCGACTTCTATTGGACAGCGACCTCGGGCGACTACACTGTGCGCGCGGTAGCTGACTACGGCGATTTCATCCCCGAGAGCAATGAGGGTAACAACGAAAGACAGGAGTCCTTTGTCGTCTCCACACCGAGTCAGCCTGACCTAATAGTGCAGAGCATCTCCATCAGCCCTGCCAACCCCAGCGTCAATCAACCCATCCTTATGACCGTGGTGATCAACAACCAAGGGAAAAGCCAGGATCCATTGAGCGTCGGCAACTCTACCGATTTGTATCTGGACTACCAGCCCAGGCTAGGACAGGATGACTGGAGCTATAGCATCTATGGCTGGGACAGAACAGATCCTCTAGCATCAGGCGAGACTCTCGAGCTCCAATACACCCATCCGGGCTTCAGTGCTGCAGGCTCTCACTATTTGTACGCTGAGATCGACGAGCCTGACCTTTACCGGGAAACGGATGAAAGCAACAACATCTGTGGGCCGATTTACTTCAGCGTCAGTTGTCCCACACCTGGCTCCCCCAGCAACCCTTCGCCGGCAGACAACGCGACTGGGGTCTCGGTTAATGCGGATCTAGACTGGTCAGATGCCAGTGGTGCGACGTCATACGATGTATACTTCGGCACCCCTTCGCCCCCGCCCTACCATGGTAACACTGCCTCTAGTTCCTTCAGCCTGCCCACACTAAGTTACTCGACCCATTACTACTGGCAGATCGTGGCGAAGAACAGCTGTGGAGAGACCCCTGGACCGATCTGGGACTTCACGACCGGCAGTTGTCCGACGCCCCCAGCGCCGACACTGTCGTCCCCCGCCAACGGAAGCACGACCAGCAACAGCACGCCGACGTTTGTTTGGAACAGTGTCAGTGGGGCAACCTCGTACCAGATTCAAGTAGATGACGCTCCAAGTTTCACTTCGCCGGCGATCGACACAACCACCTCGAACACGAACTATACGCCTGCTTCTGCTCTTGCCGATGGTATCTATTACTGGCGGGTGAGGGGGCACAACAGTTGTGGAAACGGAGCCTGGTCTGAGATATGGAGCTTCACCATCTCGACAGTGTGTACTGTGCCACCTGCGCCGGCACTGTCGTCCCCTGAGAATGGCAGCACGACCAGCAACAGCACGCCAACGTTCACTTGGAACGCCGTCAGCAGCGCGACCGCGTACCAGATTCAGCTGGACAATATGCCGTATTTCACTCTTCCAATCCGGGACAGGACGGTTGTCGGCACCAGTTGGACCTGTGACATCGCCCTTCCCCAGGATACGTACCTGTGGCGTGTGCGAGCGCAGAACGGCTGCGGTTCCGGATCATGGTCAGAAGTGTGGACTTTCACGGTAAGTGCTCCACCGAACCGGGCACGGTCCGACCTCGACGCTGATGGGAAGAGAGATCTCGTGCTCTGGCGGCCCAGCAACGGCACCTGGTACGCCCTCAAGTCTTCTGCCGGGTATGCCTACGGTAGCAGTTTCACCCGCACCTGGGGCAAGAGCGGGGATGTGCCGGTGGGCGGCGACCTCGACGGCGATGGGAAGATGGACCTGGTGCTCTGGCGGCCCAGCAACGGTACTTGGTACGCCCTTAAGTCCTCCGCCGGGTACGCTTACACTAGCAGCTTCACCCGCACCTGGGGTAAGAATGGGGATATCCCGGTGGGCGGCGACCTGGACGGCGATGGGAAGATGGACCTGGTGCTCTGGCGGCCCAGCAACGGTACTTGGTACGCCCTCAAGTCTTCTGCCGGGTATGCCTACGGTAGCAGCTTCACTCGCGGCTGGGGGAAGAGCGGGGATGTACCACTGTAGGTGAGGAGCCTGGGAGAAGACTCTCATGTGATGCTGCCAACGGTCCAGCCATAAAGACAAGCTTGCACTGCTGATATCGGAGCGTGAAGGTAGCTCGCGCATTACGAGTGCGCGGTCGGGGGTGCATGATGACGAAGCCATTTGTCTTGATGGTAATGCTCCTGGTGTTGGTAGGCGCTCGCGCAGCCACAGACATGGCACGAGCAGGTAGATCAGCCTGCGCGCCTCTCTCACTTGACATGACTCCGAGGCAATTCGAGGACGCTGATGCGCCGAACCAGCCAGTTCACGGCCTGCTCTCCTTCCTTGATCTGCTCACTGAGGCGCAGGAAGTCCGCCTCAGTGAGGCAGCTAAGACCGTGCTGGAGAGGCATACCCGCTCACATGCATGGATGGCCAGAATGGCTGTGGAAGATGAGTGGGCCTACTCTTTAGCCCAGGTTGTAAGCTCTCGATCGGGGCCGAATGCCATTCCACTTTCCCATGATTTGACTGCCCTCAGTTGTACCAATCTAGCGAATTGGCAGTGTGTTGAAACTCGTCCGGGTCTTTCCCTATGCAGAGCTAACAATATCTGCGTAGTTAAAGTGGATCTCAACAACAATAGTCTCCGCCCTCGTGTAGCGATCGCGGCCAGCGGTGGTACACAGTGGCTGAGTTCCATCGCCTCCAGTGCGGGAGCACTGGCCGCTATCAATGGCGACTATTTCAGCGGCTGCCCAGATACAGTTCCACCACTTAACTGTGGAGAGGGGTTGACATTTGTCGACGGTATAGATTACACTGACTATACTGGTAATGAGTGGCAGAATCGACGGTCATTAGGGTTCAATGACAACTATGATCCTAACATCGGTTGGCCTAGTGAGCAGGGGGGGAATCGTCGTCAACTGCTTGGGGGTGGGCCACAAGTCACATTCGGTGGCGAGTACCGATGGCGTTGCTGGTATCAAAGCTACAACACCGAAGGTAACTGTACCTGCCAAAACAACACTGTAGTCATCAACGACGAACTTTTTAGTTGCTCAGCTAACAACTGGTGGAACCGGCCACAGAGTTTCATTGGCTTCAGTGATGATCGCAATACGCTCTACCTAGCTAAGAGCGAACCGGGATATAACAAAACTCCTCATGAAATGCACGATGTCTTGTGGGTACTGGGAGCTCGGTATTCGCTAAAACTGGATGGCGGTGATTCATCAGGGCTATATTTTAACGACGGTGGTTATCAGTTTGCATGGAATAGTAACCGCGCAGTTGCAAATGCTTGGGTAATTGTACCTAGCGCTGCTCCACCGCCGCCCCCGGATTGTCCTCAATCTGGCGGTGTCATCCTCTACAAGCACAACAACTATAATTGTGGTGGTGAAGGAGAGGGAAGTGGCTACGTGATGCGTTCCAGCACCGGTTGGCAGAACGTTCCCGGCTCTTTCAACGACCAAGCTTCCTCCGTCAGGGTTCCATCCGGTTGGTCGGTCAAACTGTACGAACACTCCGATCGCGGCGGCGGCTCCGTTTGCCGCGGCGGCGACGATAGCGACTTTGCTGGTGACACTTTCGAAAACGGGGTTGGTCTGAACGACAATGTTTCCTCTTTTGAAGTATTCGACAATAGCAACTGCGGTTCTGCTCCACCCTGCAACCCGAATCCTGACCAAGTGGCTCTGTACGCAGACCCAAACTATGGTGGTACGTGCAAGATCCTGGGCATTGGTGAATACCCTAATCCAGGTGCGATGGGGTTCGCCAACGACAGCGTTTCCTCTATCAGGGTAGGGAGCAATGTCAAGGCTGTCCTCTGCAGAGATGACAATTATGCCGGCGGCTGTGAAGAGTTCGCTGCCGATGACCCAGATCTCAGCAACAATTCGATTGGCGACAACCAGGTTTCCTCTGCAAAAGTCCAGCCCCGCACTCAACCGCGACCTGACCTGCGTCCCTATGCCCCGCCGGGCTATCCATACCCAGTTGTCCCCTCGTCTGTTCCCGGCACACATGAGGTGAACAGCCTCTATGCCAATCAGCCCACCTACTTTGACTGGCATTTTATCAACAGCGGCGACGCGACCGCCTCTGGCGACTTCCATGTAGAACTCTGGGTGGACACCACGAGATACGTGCGGTATCCCTATTCTAACTACTGCGCCGGCTGTTCAGGAGGATTCGATGATTGGAGCGAGACGATCAACACATCCGGCTGGCATACCGTCCGTCTGATCGCGGATCCTGACAATACGGTCTCTGAGTCAGATGAGAGCAATAATGTCTGGGAACGACAGTTCTACTGGGAGGGCCCAAGCCAGCCAGATCTGATTGTGCAAAGCATCTCCATCAGTCCTGCCAACCCCAGTGTCAACCAACCGATCGTGATGACCGTGGTGATCAAGAACCAGGGCACAGGCACTGCTACTTTGCCCGAAGGGTTGAAGCAGGAGCAGAGACTCCGTCCCGAGGGAGGGCCGGACCAGAGCGACACTACAACGAGTGCGAACTTCTGGACCGATCTGTACCTGGACCGCCAGCCGACGGGCGTTGGAGACTACAATAGCATCTACTACTGGACCACAGGGTCCCTAGCGCCAAACGAAACTGCAGTACTGCAATATACCCATCCTGGCTTCAGCACCCCCGACTCTCACTTCTTATACGCCCAGGTTGATTCGGGCGGGTCAATTGCTGAGAGCAACGAGGGCAACAATATCTATGGGCCGACATACTTCACTGTTAGCTCTCAAGGCCAGGCTCGCGAGTGGGCAGATCTCGATGCCGATGGGAAGAGAGACCTGGTGCTGTGGCGGCCCAGCAACGGCACCTGGTATGCCCTCAAGTCTTCTGCCGGGTACGCCTACGGTAGCAGTTTCACCCGCAGCTGGGGTAAGAGTGGCGATGTACCGATAAGCGGAGACCTGGATGGCGACGGGAAGATGGACCTGGTGCTCTGGCGGCCCAGCAACGGTACTTGGTACGCCCTCAAGTCCTCCGCCGGGTATGCCTATACCAGCAGCTTCACCCGCGGCTGGGGTAAGAACGGCGATGTGCCAGTAAGCGGAGACCTGGACGGCGACGGTAAGATGGACCTGGTGCTGTGGCGGCCCAGCAACGGCACCTGGTACGCCCTCAAGTCCTCCGCCGGGTACGCCTATACTAGCAGCTTCACTCGCACCTGGGGCAAGAACGGCGACGTGCCGGTGGGCGGGGACCTGGATGGGGACGGGAAGATGGACCTGGTGCTCTGGCGGCCCAGTAACGGCACGTGGTACGCCCTCAAGTCCTCTGCCGGGTATGCCTACGGTAGCAGTTTCACCCGCGGCTGGGGGAAGAGTGGGGATATCCCGCTGTAGTAGGAGATACGGGTGGGGTGCAGTAATGCGGGCAGTAGTTGCATTGCTGGTTGGGCAGCAGAATCCGGTTAGCGTCAAGGCCAGTTTGGCCGAAGTGGTGGTCTACGCCCCTGCGTCACCACTAACGAGACAACAGGCGGGACGGCGATGATTCAAGCGCGAGGCAACGTCCAACGCCAGGAAGGAGTCTACCGATGAGATGGAGAGCGTTCACGGTGCTAAGTGTCATTGTGGGCCTGGTGCTCGTCCTCACTTCAAGTGCTACCGCCCGGGCGCCGCAACCACCCGACACCCCTCCGGCGGCTATCAATCAGTCAGGCGAGCTGGTCTCACTCTCTGGCTGGTTTACGGTGATCTGGGGTGACCCAGAGCCCGAATCGAACACGACCGTTGATACAATCTATATGCTCTTCGATGACAGGGGTCAGGCAACGCGGCTTCTGCTGACCGAGGAACTGATCCAACCCCTTGGCGGGGTTCTGGCCTTGAACGGCCGCCGCCTGACCGTAGTAGGCATATGGGCAGACGCGACCGCTGAAGTCGCGCAGATCCCAGCCTTGCTGGTTCAATCCATCCAGGTCGACTTCGAGGCGGTATCTGCTCTCATAAGTGCTCCCGTGAGTGGCTCCCAGCCATGGGTGACAATCCTGTGCAAATTCGCGGATGTGGCCGCCGAGCCTCAGCCCCTGTCGTACTTTCAGGGGCTAATGGGTAGCGCATATCCTGGCATGGATCACTACTGGCGCGAACTGTCTTACAATGTCATCAAGCTGGTGGGCAGTGTGGAACGGGGGTGGTACACCCTGCCTCAGCCGAAGTCCTACTACGTATACGGCTCACCAGCAGAGCTCGATCTCGCCCGGGCTACAGAGGATTGCACGGCATGCGCTGACGCTGACGTCTACTTTCCCAGCTACGTGGGCATCAACCTCGTGTTCAATGATGCTCTGGGGTATTATGTTGGTTGGGGGTGTGCCAGCTACTATCTGGTTCGCGACGGGGAGGGCAAATATTATAGAATGACGTGGTTGTCACCTCCCGGTCAAGACGGCATCGCGCATGAGATGGGGCATGGCTTTGGGCTGCCGCACTCGGGCCCCTGGTATGACAATCAGTGGGACGTGATGAGCGATTCGTGGGGCAGCTGTCGCCGTAACAACCCCGATCCGACGTATGGGTGTGTGGGACAACACACCATCTCTTACCATAAAGACATGCTGGGCTGGGTTCCTGTCGGGCGAAAATACACGGTGGCATTGGGCAGCCAGGCAACCATTGCCCTCGAGCAATTGGCTTTGCCTCAAACCAACAACTACCTTATGGTGCAGATTCCGATCGCGGGGTCAGGTAGCCATTTCTACAGCGTGGAGGCGCGCCGGTTGGTGGGCTATGACAACTGTCTGCCAGGTGATGCGGTGATCATTCACGATGTGAATACTTCGAGGAGCGATTGGGGACCAGCCTATGTGGTGGATGCGGACTGGAATGGAAATACAGGCGATGCGGGTGCCATGTGGACTGTGGATGAGACCTTTACCGATGCGGAGAACGGGATATCGGTTTCGGTCGTTTCGGCAACTAGCACCGGATTCGTGGTTTACGTGAACAACAACTATGTGCCGACGCCAGGCGAGCGGGCCGATGTCGATGCCGATGGGAAGAGAGACCTGGTGCTGTGGCGGCCCAGCAACGGCACCTGGTATGCCCTCAAGTCTTCTGCCGGGTACGCCTACGGTAGCAGTTTCACCCGCAGCTGGGGTAAGAGTGGC